>JAEYOL010000312.1 GCA_023411775.1 Bacteroidota bacterium
CGGGAAGGCGGCAAGACGGGAATTATTGATTTACAGGAAATTTTTCTTCCCGCTTTACCGACTTACCGGCAAAACATCACTTTTGAGACAGTCTCTTTTTTTTTGAGTGGTCAGTGTTTTGAGAAAGGATCAGTTAATGTGATATGATTTCAAATTTTTCTTCCCGCCTCCCCGCCTTCCCGGCAAAATATTACCCATATTTTTACGCAGGCTTATCGAAAGGAAACAAATGGCAAAAAAGATAATTATAACCATCGACGGCTGGTCGAGTTGCGGTAAGAGCACCCTGGCCAAACAGCTTGCAAAAAAACTCGGCTATGTATATGTTGACAGTGGTGCCATGTATCGTGCTATAACCCTGTACTTTTTAAGAAACCATATCGACTGGACCGATGCCAAAGAAGTGCAGAAGGCGCTGAAGGAAATTCATCTCGAATTTCATTTCAATGAAAAGGCGGAACAAAGCGAGATCTATCTCAACGATGAAAATGTGGAATATGTGATCCGCGACCTGGTGATTGCGGAAAAGGTCAGCGAGATCGCCGCCATCAGGGAGGTTCGCGAATTTGCCGTGGCACAACAACAAAAAATTGGCGCGAAAAAAGGCATTGTGATGGATGGCCGTGATATCGGAACCGTTGTTTTTCCCAAAGCGGAATTAAAAATATTCATGACCGCTGATAATGCAGTAAGGGTGGAACGTCGTTTTAAAGAGTTGTACGAGAAAAATCCTAACATCACCATTGAAGAGGTTAAAGCCAATCTCGAAATGCGCGATTATATCGACTCGCACCGCGAAGTAAGTCCCCTTCGAAAAGCCGATGACGCCATCGTGCTCGACAATACAAACCTCACCGAAGAAGAACAATTCCAGAAAGCGCTGGGGTGGGCTAGGGAGAAAAAGTTGATCAATTAGTATCCAGTATCCAGTATCCAGCATCCACCCTACTTCACCTTCTTCACATCCAGCAATTCCACCTCAAACAACAGCGTCGATCCCCCGGGTATAGGCCCCTGGTCGTGCGTACCATAGGCAAGTTCATAAGGAATAAAGAGTTTGTATTTTGACCCCACGGTCATTAGTTGCAAGCCTTCGGTCCAGCCTTTGATCACACGGTTGAGGGGGAAAGTAATAGGTTGTCCACGATCATATGATGCATCGAAGGTCGTGCCATCGATCAAAGTACCGCGGTAGTGAACAGTCACACTATCGGTGGCGGCGGGTTTGGCGCCCGTGCCTTCTGTAATAACTTCATATTGCAGACCACTGGCTGTAGTCTTCACACCGGGCCTGGTTTTATTTTTAGCAAGATACTCGCGCCCGGCATCAATGGTTGACTTAGATTTTTCTTCCTGGATCTTATTCAGGTAGTTTGTTACCATGGCATTTGCTGAGTTATCATCGCAAAGCGCCTGTTTATTTCCCAACACATCATTTATCGCTTTTGTAACAAGACTTGTATTGAGATTTTTAACACCCTGTGATTTGTAAAAACTGGCAAGACTATAGCCTATCGCATAACTGGCCGAGTCTATCATCGTTTTCAAAACGGGCTGGGGGGGTGTTGTTTTCGGGACAGGTTTGGTGGTCTTCTGCTGGGCAAACACCATTGCGGTAGATGCCGCTGCAAAGACAAAAAGAAATACTTTCTTCATAGATTTTATTTGTAGCAGCAAAAGTAATCGCTGAGACCGGTATTTGAAAGTGAGGCATTTCAAATTTTCACTTAAAAATCAATTTATACTTTTAATAACAGGAACCTCCGATCAACCTTATTACCTTAATAAAAAGTCATTTCCATAACACCAACCTTATTCCCTTATCCACTGAAGAATAAGGGAATAAGGTTGTTTTCGGTATAGCTTTTTTGTTACTAAGTTAATAAGGTTTTCGCACTCCTGCTATGACAATGCTCATCACCACTTAAAGCGAAAATTTGAAATACAGCTTTTGAAAGCCCCGCCTGTTAATTTAAGGGGCGTTTGGGTATATTGCAGGATGGAAAGTTTTGTTAAAGAAATACAGATCCGCTGGTCCGACCTCGACCCCAATGTACATCTTAGGCATTCAGTGTATTATGACTGGGGTGCATTTTGTCGTGTAGCATTCCTGGACCAGCAGGGGCTGACCATGGAACTTATGCACAGGCTCCGGGTGGGACCTATCCTGTTTCGCGAAGAGTGCGTATTTAGGAAAGAAGTGCGGCTGGGCGACCAGGTCACCATCAGCCTGGAAGTGATAAAAGCAAAGCGCGACTATTCACGCTGGTCTATCCGGCATTCCATCAAAAAGAATGGTGACACCACAGCCGCTATCCTAACCGTCGACGGAGCATGGCTGGATATCGCGCAACGCAAACTTTCCACGCCGCCAAAAGAAGTGCACGATGTATTTTCAAAAATGCCGGTGGGCGAGGGGTTTGTGTGGTTGGACTGAGGGGAATTTGAAAATTTGAAAATTTGAGAATTTGAAAATTTGAAAATGTGGGAATGTGCAAATGTGGAGATGTGGGAATTTGAAAATTTGAAAATTTGAAGATTTGAAGATTTGGAGATTTGATAATGGGGCTGATCAAAAGAAAATTACTTTCTCGGGATTGCGGGCGGCGTAGCCGGTGACAAGGTTTCTGATAAAAAGATTTTCCCTGTATGGTGTCACCAGGTCCTTGATCGTATCGGGGATGGATACCTGGATATCGGAAGGGATATATCCCATACCATAAAACATACCCTCCCATACCAACACGCATGATTTTTCGTCGGCATTCAGACCATCATCTATTATAGCAAAACTGTTGCGGGTCGACAATGAACCAATGGCTTCCTGCACCCGCATGTTGTAGGACTCGGGAGTTTCTTTCTGCTCACAGGCACCATGACAGTACTGCCCGTGTAATCCTTCACAGGTACCATTGCTGGTTTGCAAAAAACAAAGCTTTGGGCAGAGATTGTACTCACGGCTCATCTTTCGCAGCAGGGAATGGCCATCTGTGAGGTAATGGAATGTATGCACAGGTCTGA
>JAEYOL010000338.1 GCA_023411775.1 Bacteroidota bacterium
GTCTTACATACAGATTCTGTGATGACAGGAAGAGCGCTTACTGCACAATACCTGCCCCTACGCCCGGATATGGATAATTTAATAAAAGCTACGGGAAAAGCAGAGGGTCGGATCGGGGCTACTAACTCATGGCCTATCGATGTACTCAACAACGGTGATATATACGTGGCTGACAGTTATGGGAAGATCGTAGACGGTACGCTGATAGGCGACAACCTCGGCAACGCCATTTATGCAAAATCATTACGCGGCGTAATTTTTTATGGTTCGGTAAGGGATATCGAAGGTCTCGAGGAAATAAAGGGATTTAATGCCTGGATAAAAGGAAGCGATCCCTCCTACATTCAACAAATGATGCTGGGCGGCATCAATGTGCCCATCCGGGTTGGCAGGGCGATGGTATTGCCGGGCGATGCTGTGCTGGCTAAAAAGAACGGGGTAGTGTTTATTCCAGCTCATTTATTAGAGGAGGTAGTATTGAATGCCGAGTTCATTGCGTTGAAAGATCAATTTGGACACCAGCGTTTGCGGGAAGGAAAATTTACCCCGGGTCAGATCGATACACAATGGACCGATGAGATCAAAAAAGATTTCCTGAAATGGCTCGATGAAAATCCTGGTAAAATACCAATGACCCGCGCCGAACTCGACAAGTTTATGAAAGACCGTACCTGGTAAACCAACAACAAAATTCAACCACACCATATTCAAATTTTAAAAAAGCTATCGTTATGACGCCTTCACAAAAAATATTAGCCAGGCTCGGGCTAAAAGAAGAGGAAAGCATTGAGCAGCCTTTAGCAGAAAATAATACGGAAGAACAGGGAACCAGTCGCCGGAATTTTCTAAAAAGATCGGCGCTGGGAGGTATTGCATTAGGTAGCGCATTTGCGTTATCCCCCATTGAAGACCTTATTGCGCAAAGCACGCAAAATGTAACTCGTTATTCAGGTCCGTCGGATCTAAAGATAACTGACATGCGCTACTGTCTTACGGCAGTAATGGGCGGCACCGCCATCATTCGTATTGATACCAACCAGGGTATCTATGGACTGGGCGAAGTACGTGATGCTGCCGATGTGAGATATGCCCTGATGCTTAAAAGCAGGATCCTCGGAAAGAATCCATGTAATGTTGAACAACTTTTTAAAGCCATAAAGCAGTTTGGCGGACAAGCCCGGCAGGCTGGTGGAGTATGTGCCGTGGAAATGGCACTGTGGGATATTTGTGGTAAGGCTTACAACGTTCCATGCTGGCAACTCCTGGGTGGAAGATATCGTGATAAGATCAGGATCTACGCGGACACTCCAGAGTCAAGAGATCCCGAGGAACAAAAAAGGCTGATAAAAATTCGTACCGAGGAGCAGGGATATACATGGTTGAAAATGGATGTATCTATCGCAAAATTGAAAGGCCTAAAGGATACCATGGTCAACAACAAATTCTGGGAAAATGCACAGGGCAACCTTGCGCAATGGGGCGACCAGGATAACTACATGTCATATGGTAATACCCTTCATCCTTTTACTCAAATACAGATAACCGATAAAGGTTTGGAAGTATTGCAGGAACTGGTGGAAAATGTAAGGAACATGGTAGGATACGAAATTCCTATTTCCACCGACCACTATGGACATTTCGATTATAATAATGGAATCAGGTTAGGAAAAGCGCTGGAAAAATACAGGCTGGCCTGGCTGGAAGATGTAGTATCCTGGGAGTATACTGAGCAATGGAAAAGACTTACCGATGCGCTCGAGACGCCTACAACTACAGGTGAGGATATCTATTTACTGAAGCATTTCAAGCCGCTTATCGAGGAACGTGCAGTGGATATTGTGCATCCTGACCTGGCATCCTCGGGCGGTTTGTTGGAGACAAAAAGAATTGGTGATTATGCAGAAGAATATGGGATAGCCATGGCAATGCACCAGGCCGGAACACCGGTTTCCTTTATGGCCAATGTGCATTGTGCTGCTGCCACGCAGAATTTCTTATCGCTGGAGCATCATTCAGTTGATATTCCGTGGTGGGAGGATCTTGTAAAAACAAAAGACGGTAAAAAGATGATCACAAAAGGTTTTGCTGATGTGCCGCTGACACCGGGTCTGGGTATTGAGTTAAATGAAGAGGTATTGAAAAAACATCTTCACCCTTCTGATAAAAGCTATTTTGAACCTACCAATCAATGGAACGAGCGCCGTTCGCATGACCGGATATTTAGTTAAAAACGTAAGCGATTGCAAAACCTGGCCGATAACGTTATCCCGGTTTTTTGATCCTGCTAAAATTTAAACGATTCTACCGCTATGCCATTTTCAAAAAAAACATCAGGTGATTTCTTTTATATACTGGCAGCTATATTCCTCGTAGTCTGGATCTTTTTAACCGTACAGCAGCAAACCGGGTGGGCGGGATGGTTTTTGATGTTATTCTTTTTTAGTCTTTCGATAGCTTTCCGTGGTAGAAAGTTATTAAAGGGACTTTCCTTTACCCTGGTCATATTCGCTACCGTTTCTCTCGCACTGTACCACCCTGAATACTTCCAGTCCTGGGGCAATTTTAAATTAAGCGCTTTGATCATCCCGCTGATCCAGCTGATCATGTTTGGTATGGGCACATCCATGAGCGTAAAGGATTTTGCAGCCGTAATAAAGACACCCAAGGGTGTTGTAATTGGTGTACTCAGCCAGTTTGTTATTATGCCGTTGATGGGATTTACCCTGGCTCAGCTGACAAATTTCCCGGCGGAAATAGCAGCGGGTATTGTCTTGATCGGATGTTCGCCCAGCGGCCTTGCTTCCAACGTGATGTCGTATCTCGCAAAGGCAAATCTTGCTTTGTCAATTACAGTGACGGCCACCACTACTTTGCTGGCCCCATTCATCACTCCTGTTTTAATGAAGCTATTCGCAGGCGCCTTGATCGAAGTGGATATTTTGAAGATGATGTGGGATATCATAAAGATGATCATCATCCCGATTGGGGCCGGGCTTGTTTTCAATAAGCTTTTAAGTGGCAGGTCGCAATGGCTCGATAAGGCCATGCCAATAGTCTCCATGTTTGGTATCGCTTTTATTATCACGATCATTACCGCGGCAGGCAGGGAAAGCCTGCTGACGATCGGACCCGCTTTGATAGGGGTGGTACTCATTCATAACCTCTTTGGTTATTTCCTTGGATACTGGTCTGCCAGGTTATTCAAAATGCCGGAAAGGGATTGCCGTACTATCGCGATCGAAGTGGGTATGCAGAATGCCGGTCTTGCTTCGGGTATTGCCAAAGAGATGGGCAAGATCGCAACGGTAGGACTGGCAGCCGCGGTATTTGGCCCATTGATGAATATTACCGGCTCCATGCTGGCAAGCTGGTGGCATGGCAGGTTACCAAAGGATAGTGTTAAGGAAGCGGAGACCAGGGAAGTAGCACCTTAGAATTTTCAACCTCAAAATTTTTAATATGGCAAGGAAAGGAAGTTTAATGCTGGTTTTGGGTATGCTGTTTTTACACCAGTTCACCAGCAGTCAGCAAATAACAAAAGAGCAAATGCTTTTCTTAACCCGTGAATGGAAAGGTGATCGCTTTGCCGACGGCCGGCCCAAAGTACCGGACTCCATCCTGAACCGCATGAAGCTGGTGACACTCGAAGAAGCCTGGGCGGTATTGAGAAACGAAAATTACAAACACCAGTATGATGATGGCTGGCAAACGATCAACCCGGATAGTGTGTTAGTGGGTCGCGCAGTTACTGCAACGTTCATGCCTGGTCGGCCGGATCTGCAAAGAGCCATCGATGATACTGGGCATATACGTGATAAGCGGGTAAAATCACAAAACACCTGGCCCATTGAGTTGCTGGTAAAACGCGATGTATACGTAGTGGACCAGTTTGGTGCGCATGAGGATGGCCCCACTGTTGGCGATAATCTCGGCAACGCCATCTTTTCGAAAACAGGCAATGGCCTCGTCTACGACGGCGCTATCCGAGACATAAACGGTTTGAAGGAACTGGGATCATTCACTTCTTTCTTCAGGTCTTATCACCCATCTCACCATCTGAATAATCCTGCAGGTGATTTGAACACTACCCTGGTTGGCATTAACCAACCTACCCGGATTGGCAAAGCGACGGTGATGCCGGGAGATATTGTGTTGGGACGAGATGGCGGTGTGATTTTTATTCCTCCGCATCTGGCAGAAAAAGTTGTAAAGGTTTCAGAACTGGTCAGGCTTCGGGATATGTTTAGTCACCAGCGCCTGCGGGAAGGAAAATATACTGCGGGACAGATTGACACAAGGTGGAGCGATGAGATTGAAAGAGATTTTTCAAAATGGCTGAATGACCATATGGATGAGTTACCGGTTCCAAGATCGCAGATACAGGAACTATTGAAAGGTCGTACCTGGTAAAAACTACCAGTCGGTTCATTATTTATAATCTTAAAAACCGTAAGATGTTAAACTCAAGGAGATCGTTTCTTAAAAAAGCTGCCCTTGGCTCGGCGATGGCTCCGCTGGCTTCACTAGCTACGTTTGGGCAGGGATATGAAAACGCTATTGACAAAAATCCCCGGCATTCCGCACCGGCTGACCTTAAGATCACAGAGGTGAAATGTGGGTATATAAGAGGAAGTGTTTTTGTGAAAGTGTATACCAACCAGGATATATGGGGATGCGGTGAAGGGGTAGATGCGGTACCCGGCACTTATCACCTGGTTAAGAACTTTGGCAATCGGCTCAAAGGAAAAAATCCGTTGAATGTGCATCGTTTGTTTGAAGACATTCGCCGTTCCGGTTTTTTCCAGGGAGCCCAGTCGGGGATGTATGTGGCGGTACTTTCTGCTATTGAAACCGCATTGTGGGATCTTGCCGGTAAGGCGCTGAACCTCCCGGTTTACCAATTGCTTGGCGGTAAGTTCCGCGATAAGATCAGGGTTTACTGTGATACAGCTTTGTATCAGCGGAACCTGCCTACTCCTAAAGATTTTGCTGAAGCTGCCCTGAAATCAAAAGAGATGGGTTTTAATGCGATCAAGTTTGATCTTGACCAGGCTAATGATCCGAATAAATATGATTTCTATAACTGGACAGCAAGCCCGGCTGAATTGCAGCGAATGGTGGATCAGATCACTGCTGCCAGGGAAGCGGTAGGACCAAAGATTGATATCTGTGTTGATATGCACGGTCGTTATGATGCAGTGACTGGACAGGCTGTAGCAAAGCGGCTTGAACATTTAAACCTGATGTGGCTGGAAGAGCCGATACCTGCTGAGAATGCGGAAGCGTATAAACTGATCACCGAATCGACCAGTACCCCGATCTGCGCGGGCGAGAATCATTACCTTGCCCACGGGTTTAGAAGGCTGCTGGAAATAGGTGACGTGGATATCGTAATGCCTGATCTGCAAAAAGCCGGCGGGCTGGGAGAGGGTCAGCGGATCGCAAACCTTGCCAACCTTTATTATACACCGTTTGCCCCACATATGGTCGCTTCATTTCTGGGTGCTATGGCATCGGCTCATGTCTGCGCTTCCGTACCAAATTTTATGATCCTGGAATGGCAGTCTTATTTTCATACACAACCCATGTTCAAAGAAATCGTTGACTACGATGGGGAGTGGGTTAAAGACAGTTTTATTACGCTATCTGAAAAGCCGGGTATCGGGGTGGAGATCAATGAGGAGGCGATGAAAAAATATGCATGGCCTGGTATTCCTTTTTTTGAATAAGTACAACGCAATGATGAAAAATAGTTTGTTTATTTTGGCCCTTCTGTTTTGTGCTGTTTGCGGTCGCGGTCAGTCACAACACCATGCAAATGATCTTCGGGAATTGAAAGGAAATGATAATACCTGGGTATTTGTTATGGCCGGCCAGTCTAATATGGCCGGACGGGGAATTGTGGAATCGCAGGACACTTTACCCGAAAAAAGACTTTTGACAATAAACAAAGACGGGCAGGTTGTGATGGCAAAGGAGCCTTTGCATTTTTATGAGCCCAGCCGCATCGGTCTTGATTGCGGGTATTCTTTTGGAACAACATTGCTTAAGCATATTCCTGGTAGCATTTCCGTCTTGCTAATTCCGTGTGCGGTCGGTGGCAGTTCTATCAGTCAGTGGCTGGGTGATTCGGTTTATCGTGAGGTAAAGCTTTTTACAAATTTTTTAAACATGTTGGCGACGGCCCGCAGGTTCGGCACCGTAAAAGGAATACTTTGGCACCAGGGTGAAACGGATGCGAATGAGCGTGATATTCCGTTGTATGCAGAGCGATTGCGGATTCTTGTTTCGCGTTTCAGGACTGCTGCCGGTGATGACCAACTCCCTGTATTAATTGGGGAGTTAGGTTCATTTTCCACTGACAAGAGCAATTGGGATCGGATAAACGACGCGATCAGGACTTACTCGGCCCAGGATAGCATGACAGCAGTTATCAAAACAGGGGATCTTGAACATAAAGGTGACCAGGTGCATTTCGATTCAAATGGCCAGAGAGCAATGGGCAAACGATTTGCTGAAGCATACCTGCAGAAATTTGCGCGGAAGCAAAATAAAAATTAGCAAGCTCCAGTTCCTAAGACTTTAATTCCCCCTCATTTAATGTATCGGCTTGCCCAAGTCAAAAAAGCCGGCCAGTTAGGTCCAGTAGTATGCCCGCCACTATGTTGCCGGAATGCAATCTCCCCATCAGTCAGGCTGGTTTCAATGGGCGGGAAGTCTGTAGTTCCCAGGTCTTTTTTTCCAAGAAGTCTATAAACAGGCCCCGCATGTACGCCTCCTAGAAACATCCCCTTTGCGTCTACCCATTGTCCCTCAACTGTGGGGGAACCAGAACTGATGAATACAGGTCTTGGGGCACACAACGCAACCAGCTGGTGCGCATCTACAGGAAGTTCTTTCGCTGTTAGAGGCCCTGCATATTTTATAAAATTCCCGGCAAACCAGTGATATTCCGCGGGGGAGGCAAGATTTTCTACCTGTTCGCCAAGCATGCGGCGAAGAATTTTTGTTCCGCCTGCACCTGATGATCCAATAAACCCGACCGCGATTCGTGGCTCATAAGCCATGGCAACAATCGCCGCCTTACCATACCTGGAAAGTCCTTCAATGCCGACCTGTTTTGCATCAACACTGTTGTCTGTTTCAAAATAATCGATTGCCCGGCTGGCGCCCCATGCCCAGGCACGCAATGCACCCCAGTCATCGGGTTTACGTGGGTTACCTTTATTTACAAGGCCAATTATCCCCTTTGTCAAACCGGCTCCATTATCAGCCTGTATACTGGTAGGAACCAATATGGCATAGCCCCATCCTTTTTCCAACACCTGCTCATGCCAGCTTTTTTGTGGCGCTGTCGTAATTGGTGTTGGTGGTCTGAACCCCGGGGGAAAAACAAATCCAAAATGTATCATCATGGGTACCGGCTTGCTGCGTTTTCGCGGTGTGGTAAGTGAAAGCTGAATGTCAACATCTATTTGCGGGCAGGAAGAATTATCAACGCGGCCTATCAGGTTTTTTGCCACCGCTGGAATATCTCCAACCATCGTATCGACAGTATTCACCAATATCCAATTTATTTTAGGCGTGTGTCTAGGAACCCGGCCATAAATTTCCCTGTCAAAATCTTCGAGTATTTCGGGGCGTCTTTTATTCCACCAGGTTTTAGCATTGTTTACTTTCTTACCATTTTTCAATTGCAAAGGATCGGGAAGCGAAGTATAGGGTGTTGCTTTTGACTCATCCGTGTTGGCCGCATTTGGCGAAGCCGGATTTCCGGAAGGGCCACTGCGCGTTGATATTATTTTTAACTGTGCCAACATGTTTTTATAGTCGGCCTGCGTTTCCTGTTGTTGTATTTTGAAGGCCTTATCACGTTCCTGCCATTGCCGGATATGATCTGCCGTTTCCACCATCGGTGCCACCCAAATATCTTTTTCGTTTTGTTTGATGAATTCCAACACCTCGCGATGTGCCTGTAAGGAAACATTGAGCGGGTTTCCGCCACCCACGCCATGAAATAATATAACCAGCAAAGAATTGGTCTCCATCGCCTTTTTCACCCATTCGATCATTTGATCACCGGATTCTCCGTTTACCATATAACAATCCACGTTATACAGATCTACTTCATTGATCTTTTGCATCCGGCTTCTTACAGCTCTTGCAGCTATAAAATCATTTTTCAGGTCATCGATAAACGATACGTCGCCTATTTTCATATCACCGCAGGTATAGGCGAAAGTTCTTGAGGTTTTTCCATCCAGTGCCTGGAGAAAGAGATTTGTCATTTTGATCTCATTCTGCATACGTGCCACGGTGTACCTGTTCATATCGATCTCGGGACCTACCCAGTCACGACCAGGCATCCCACCCAGGCAGGGATGAAACAGGGTGTGATTACCCAGTTCATGCTTGTCGGCAAGTGCTTTCCACTCATTCAGCCTTGCCTGCATGGATGTCGAGAATGCGGTCACATAAAACGTTGCCTTCAATCCCAGGCTATCCAGGAGCGGGGCAGCATTGTCGAGATGCTGGTCGATCGCATCGTCATACGTAATCACGACAGCACATTTTCTTCCCTTCCAGGGCTGGTTGAATTGAGAGAACCCATTTAGGGTTAAAAAAAATAAAATGGGAAGCAATAGTTTATTCATACCTATTTGTTTAGGAGACAGGGGTAGTTTTGATTACAACGCTTTTCACAATATTATTTCTAATCTTGTTTCAATATCTTATTCTCTATCCGGAAAAAATCGAAGTCTGCATATCCGCCGGCTTTTTGTGTTGCATAGTTAAAGAGACCAAAGCGATAGCCCATAAAATGTGGTAAGGTATAAGACATCTTCAGGCTCACGCCAATGGACTTCCAGGTTTTACCATCCAGGCTGTAGTAAAAATTAGCTTCATCTTTCAGATCCCTGAAATTGCAGTCTGCTCTAAGGTACACCTTGTTTTGTGTGAGGGTCAGTCGTTGTTTTTCTATCGGCACACCCGATTCAGCGCTGACCATTACGATTGATTTCGCGCCATTTTGATAATTAACCGCAACGAAGCCAAATTTTTTCTGAAGTAAGGCCAGACCTGCCATATCGCCGTTTTTCATACTGGAAACATCAAGTGATATGATACCTGAACTTTCGGGTCCGAAACTGCGCTGTGTTAAAGTATTTCTTGCGGAAAGAAAAGATGTGTCAATCCTACTAGTTCTTAAACGTAAAAAACCATTTCTTTCGCTTATCGACCAGTTCCTGTGATCGGGATTGTGATTCCATTGCCACACCAAAGGCAGGGCCGGATCAGACTTTATCCTATTAAAATCATCAGATGCTACAATCCCGGGTTGCAGCCCGGTGCTGGCAGGTAGATCCAGTGTATCAGGTATTTTACCATCATTTCCCAATACGGGCCAGCCTTCTTTCCATGTAACGGGTACCAGGTAAGGTATACGGCCTACTGATCCATAATCGCGAAACAGGTAAGCAAACCATTTTTTATCGGGTGTATCGATCAAACCACCCTGGGCCACGCCCCGATCCTGCAGAGCGATACGGCCTTCATAAGGCCCGGTGATCTTATCAGCCCTATGGATAATGACTGTACGCATACCACCCTTTGGCCAGACAATATTGAACAGGTAATATTTTCCATCGATCTTAAATAGTTGCGAGCCCTCGGATTGAAGTCCAATATCTGAACCGGCCGGTGCACTTGCATTCTCGATGATAATCTTCTCTGTAGTGCTTTTAACGGATATTGCATCGGCTGTCAGCTCCACCAGTTTCAACTTACCTGCTCCATAAATTAAATAAACCCGACTATCATCATCAAAAAAAATGGTATGGTCGTGATATGAGGGTTTAAAACTTGCGCGGCGCCATGGGCCAGTCTCGATATTTTTGGTAGTGTAGATATAGGTTCTATTCGTCGTTTGGGAAAAAGTGGAAACGTAGAAAACACCATTGTGATAACGAAGACAGCTTGCCCACGAGCCCCTGCCGTAGGTGTTCTTTCCATTCTCAAGATTTAGTTCGTCAGTATCGGCGAGTGTATCATAAGCATAATTAACAATCTGCCAGTTGACCAGGTCTTTCGATTTCATAATCGGTACACCAGGGCTCAAGTGCATGGTCGTACTGCTCATATAGTAAGTATCGTTTACCCTGATCATCGACATATCGGGAACATCTGCAAAGATTACAGGGTTGGTCGCCTTGTGTTGTTGAGCAGAAGCCTTAATAGTTGACGAGAATAAAATGAATACCAACAAGACTGTAGTCAGCCTTTTCCAAGAATGCATTAAATGGCTATCGTGATTTTCCTGCGAATTCTTACCGAGCGAGATTTGATAATTGAAATACATCGTTAGTTTTGATACACTTTGAACACCAGGGCTATTTCATTTGGGATAGAGCGGGGTATGTCTATTTGAACATTATCCGCAGTTTGACGCCAGTTGATTTTCTCTTTACTTCCCAGCAATTCTATCCGGGTTATTTTTTTCACGCCATTCGCGGCAGACAAACTTTTTAGGTAGATCTTGTCGGTTGGCACACCCATGACAGTTGCATAGATTATGTCGCCTTTTTTATTATACCTGATGTCTTTTGCACTGAATTTAATTTTGCCTTCATTAAATCCCTGTGCATTAATGGGGTTGGCTGAATCGGCCGCAGGGCCTTCGCCAAATATTTTCCAGGGACGGGTACTATAAATACTTTCTTTATTGATATCCATCCAGGCTGTAATGCCTTCCAGCACTGCAATCTCCTTGTCGTCAATGCTGCCATCGCCTTTAACGGGTATGTTTAAGAGCAGGTTACCATTTTTGCTAACTACATCTACCAGCATGTGGATGACATCCTTCGCTGTTTTATACCGGTTGTTTTCATAAACAGCATCACTATAGTGCCAGTGACCAATACAGGTACATGTTTGCCAGGCCAGGTCCTGGATTTTATCTGGTGCACCGCGCTCTACATCCCAGACCAGGCACTCCTTTTGTTCAGCAGTAAGAATTTTACCAAGCAGCACAGCTTCAAGCTTGTTGTTATGCAGGCTCATATTGGAATTATAGAAATGAGCGGCGATTTTTAAACCTGCATCACTGATTGGATATAATGGAAGCCCGGTATCATCGAAATAGAGAAGGTCGGGATTGAATTTGTTGATCAAATCAATTGTTCTGTTATAAAATTTTTCACAGTATTCCTGTGAGGGTATCACCACACCATTGCCCCATTCCCATTGACGATGAATGGCATTGATATTTCTGCTGCCTTCACTTAAAGGATGGTTTTGTGCGTACAGATCCTGGGGATCAAGGCCATCCCACCAGGTTCCTTTTCCGTCTTCTGCTTTCAGCGCTCCGTCATAAGGTATTCCGGCATATTCCCCGGAAGTATCGGATTGTTGTGCGGTTTCATACCACAGCCATGCGTGAGCGGCGTGCACACTTAGTCCGAGGGGTAACTGGTTTTTCCTGGCGGCTTCAGCCCATCCAGCCAGGATATCTTTTTTCGGGCCGACTTTTGCAGTATTCCACTGCTGGTATTTACTATCCCACATATCCAGGTTGTCGTGATGATTGGCCATCGCAAAAAAATACTGCGCACCAGCACGTTTGTACAATGCAACCAGTTTCTCCGGGTTCCATTTCTCCGCTTTCCAGTTATTTATTACTTCCTTAAATCCAGCCTTTGATGGGTGACCATAGTTTTTTACATGCCAGTCATAATTTTTGCTGCCCTGTTTATACATATTGCGTGCGTACCAGTCGCCCTGGCCCGGTTGGCATTGAGGTC
Organism: Bacteroidota bacterium; assembly: GCA_023411775.1. Taxonomy (GTDB): domain Bacteria; phylum Bacteroidota; class Bacteroidia; order Chitinophagales; family Chitinophagaceae; genus Terrimonas_B. Next base: position 11,802 of record JAEYOL010000338.1, read on the forward strand.
CCCAGTGTGCCCAAATCCCAAATTTGGCATCGCGAAACCATTCAGGTACTTTGTATTGTTTCAATGACTGCCAGGACGGTTCAAATTTGCCGGGAGCTACCGGTTCATTGCCAGGCCTGATGGGTGATGGATAATCCTTTTGTCCGAGCAGACAGAACGGAAGCAAAAGGTATGTGATAAACTGAAGTTTAATTTTCATAATCCTGGCTTTTAAGGATACCGGTAGTCAGTATTTATTTGAAAAGCAATTGTGCAAAATTGAAGAGATTATTTCGCCATACCGGCCAGGTATGACCGCCGGGATATTCACTATAGGTATACCTGATGTTCATCTCATCAAATTTCGACATCATGACTTTACAGTTGTTATAAGCTATATCTTCTTTGCCTCCCATCGATATCCATAGACTTTTCAATTGGCTGTTGATCTTAGCAGCGTTTGCTTTCATAAAGGTATATTGAGGCTCGGAGAGTTCGGTCCGGTTGGCAAACCATCCTGAACTGAAGACCCCCAGGTAAGAAAACATTTCTGTATTCTTTATTCCGGCATACAGAGTTTGAAGACCTCCCATAGATAAACCAGCCAGTGCCCTGTAATCCGAACCTTTTTTAACACGATAGTTTTTTTCAACAAAAGGTATGGCCGCATTTAGGAGCTCGTTTTCAAAAACTCGTAACACATTTTCGTTGAAGCCAGCCAGGCCGCCCATGCTCATATTGCCATCAAGCATCACCACCAGCATGGGATTTGCTTTTTTTTCGGCAATCAGGTTATCCATTATTAGCTCCGTTTTGCCCTGCGCAACCCATCCTCTCTCATCTTCACCACCACCATGTAACAAGTATAAGACCGGGTAACTAGTACCTGGTTCTATATCATACCCCGGTGGTGTATATATATACATGCGGCGCCATGAACCAGTGACGGTGGAGAAGTACCTTTTTATTCTCACATCGCCATGGGGAACATCTTTTATTTTGTAATAACTACCTTCCCGAAAAGGTATTTCAATACCGCTTGCCATCCGGCCCATACCATAAAATGTTTCGCTGGCAGGATCTGCCAGGGCAACACCATCAATCAGCAGCGAATAGTAATGAAAGCCTTCCCCGATTGAATCTGTGATGGCCATCCAATGCCCACTGGTGTCTTTCACCATGTCATATTTTTTTCCTAAGTCCACCTGCACTCTTTGTGCCTCGGGTGCTTTGATCCGGAATACCACGCGGTTGTCGGGCAGGATCTGCGGATATTTTGCTGTTCTGACATTGGTGGCGGCGGGTGCACCCAAAACGGTATACCTGGAAAACGTAGAAGCGTTTACCGGTTTAAATAGTAGCTGGCTGAATTGGTATAAGCCATTTTTCCAGACCTTGAAGTCATGTACACCTGGTTCGAGATAATAAATATGCGGAACATTTTTTTCATACAGGTAGTCATGTGTACGCTGGCTGAACCTGAGCAAGGGGTCGTTGTCGCCGCAGGAAATCCAAAGCAGCTTAAGCATGTTTGTTGCCCGTGAGGGGTCAGGAATAAGTTCTTCAGGACTCTTTGTATTGGGTGCTGATGAAAAACCACCCACCCAGGCAAATTTGTCAAGATTGCCAAGACCAAAATTTAGTGACTGCCCGCCGCCCATCGACAGTCCGGCAATGGCACGATGTTCCCTGTCCTTTATGACAGGATATTTTTTTTCTATGAAGGGGATCAGGTCCTGTAATAAGTCTTTTTCAAAGTCTGCAAATGCCTGCACTTTGGCACTGTCGAAGATGTTACCGATAGCCCGATCATCTTTCATGGCGCGACCGTTAGGCATTACAATTATCATCGGCTCAACTTTTCCTTCGGCGTAAAGATTATCCAGGATCACCTGCGGGTTTCCCCCTTTAAGCCATTCTTTTTCATCACCACCAATCCCATGTAGTAAGTATAATACAGGGTATTTTTTCTTTTTTGAAAATCCCGGCGGTGTATACACCAACATTTTCCGGTTGTTGCCAACCGTCGTTGACTTGTAACTTACAGAATCTATTTTTCCATGAGGTATAGCTTCACGCATAATATCGAAACCCTCGGGTGCCTGGCTCATCAGGGGTTGTGCAGATGTGGACAGGCAAAGCATGATCATTCCGCTAAGGCAAATAATTATTGATTTCATTGAATTTCAGTTTAGAGATATTGATTCTAATAGTTAATATTCTGAAAAAGATCCAGGTAGCTGATATTTAAATACAAGAAATTGAA
>JAEYOL010000033.1 GCA_023411775.1 Bacteroidota bacterium
CCAATGACATGGCTGGAGCGGATATACCTGTGGAATATCGCGAAGGGCATGTTGATCACGTTGCGGCATTTCTTTAAAAAGAAAGTCACCATACAGTACCCCGAACAACAAAGAACATTTTCAAAAGTGTTTCGCGGACTGCAGATCCTCAACCGTGATGAAGAGGGTCGTGAGCGTTGCACAGCATGCGGGCTTTGTGCGCTGGCCTGTCCGGCAGAAGCGATCACCATGGAAGCAGCCGAGCGTCAGCCGGGCGAAGAACACCTGTACCGCGAAGAGAAATATGCTGCAAAGTATGAGATCAATATGCTGCGTTGCATCTTTTGCGGCTATTGCGAGGAAGCCTGCCCCAAGGACGCTATTTACTTATCGCAGACTTTTGCACCATCTAATTACGGAAGAACCGGCTTTATTTATAAGAAAGAAGATCTTTTGATCCCGCATCCTGTTGAGGATCCGGATGGATATAAAAAAGCCCTGGGCGACAGACCTCCAAGGGTTTCACAAAACTAAAGACAGAATTAGATTATAAAGGCTCGTCGACATTGTAAACAGCCACAGCTTAAGAGAAATGAATATTACACAAATACTGTTCTGGATACTTTCCGTAATGGCTTTGTTTGGAGCCCTGATGGTGGTGGTAAGCAAAAATCCCGTGTACAGCGTCTTGTGGCTGATCATGACTTTCTTCGCAATTTCCGGACACTATATATTATTGAACGCACAATTCCTGGCGATCGTGAACATCATCGTTTACGCTGGCGCCATCATGGTGTTGTTTCTTTTCGTGATCATGTTGATGAACCTCAACAAGATCACAGAACCGCAGCGAAACCGATGGCTTCGGATAGCAGGCGCCGTTTCGGGAGGCTGTTTATTACTCATCCTGGTGGCAGCGCTGCGCGACAGTGAATTAAAAGGCCAGGTAGCCCAGGTCAACCAGGGTAATATTGGTCTGATCAAAAACCTGGGAACTGAACTGTTCACAACCTATGTAGTACCCTTCGAAATAGCGAGTATATTATTTGTGAGTGCTATGGTGGGCGCTGTGGTGATCGGGAAGAAAGACTAAGGTTAATTTGAAAATTTGAAAATGTGGCAATTTGAAAATGGGGTATCTAAAAGTCAAAAAATTTTTAAAATAATGAATAGGATTAAGTGATTTGAAGTCGGGAAATGATTGAGGAAGGAGACTTTCATTTTCAAATTTTCAAATTCACAAATTTTCAAATTGGAATATGCCAATAAATTATTACATCATTCTGTCCATCGCGTTGTTCTGCATCGGTATTGTGGGCGTGCTCACACGCCGCAACGCTATCATTATTTTCATGTGCGTCGAGCTGATGCTGAATTCGGTGAACCTGCTGCTGGTAGCATTTTCAAAAATGCATCACCTCAGTGCGGTAGCTGCAGGTAATGCGACGGGTGGTACCGACGGACAACTTTTTGTATTCTTTATTATGGTAGTGGCAGCGGCGGAAGTTAGCGTGGGATTGGCCATCATCGTGATGATGTACCGGAACATACATTCGGTAGATGTAAATTTTTTGAACAGGTTAAAGCATTAATACCCGTTCCCCGGGGGAATGGGAGGATATATTCAATAACGCAAATTTTTTCTCCGCTTGTGCGGATGGTAGTATGAACAACACATTAGACCTCGTTTACCTCATCCCGCTGCTGCCGCTGATCGGTTTCCTGATCAATGGCCTGGGGCGGAATCATTTGACGAAAGGGTTGATCGGTGTTATCGGAAGCGGTACCGTACTAATTTCTTTCCTGATCAGTATCTGGGTATTCTTCCAGGTAAAGGATGGATATACCCATGTAGCAAATTATTTCACTTTTATTTCGGTCGACAGCCTGGTCATTCCGTTTGCTTTCCAGGTTGACCAGTTGACTTCTATTTTTCTGCTGATAATAACCGGTGTCGGCTTTTTGATCCATGTGTACTCTACTTCGTATATGCATGATGAGAAACCTCATCATTTCGCGAGGTATTTCGCCTATCTCAACCTCTTCGTGTTTTCAATGCTGTTGCTGGTGATGGGCGCCAACTACGTGATCATGTTCATCGGCTGGGAAGGTGTGGGACTTTGTTCCTACCTGCTGATCGGGTTCTGGTTCAAGAATAATGAATTCAACAAAGCCGCTAACAAGGCTTTTATCATGAACCGTATCGGTGACCTGGCTTTCCTGATCGCTATCTTCTGGATCATTTCAAAAGCCGGTTCGGTAAACTATGGTGAAGTATTTTCTTTCGCTGAAGCGAATAAGTTTACTGCAACAGATATTACCGCTATTACCTTATTATTATTTGTTGGCGCCACCGGTAAAAGCGCCCAGATACCTTTATATACATGGCTTCCCGACGCCATGGCCGGTCCCACGCCGGTTTCAGCACTCATCCACGCTGCCACGATGGTTACCGCTGGTATTTACATGATCGCAAGGAGTAATATCCTGTACTCCATGTCGGCGGTGACGATGAATATTATTGCGATCATTGGTTTGGCCACAGCCCTGGTAGCCGCTACCATCGCGCTGAAACAAAATGATATCAAGAAAGTTTTAGCTTACTCTACGGTGAGCCAGCTGGGCTATATGTTCCTGGCACTGGGAACGGGCTCATACGTTGCGGCGGTATTCCACGTGATGACACATGCTTTCTTTAAAGCCCTGCTGTTTCTTGGAAGCGGTAGCGTGATCCACGCCATGGGCGGCGAACAGGATATCCGCAAAATGGGTGGCCTGAGCCGTTACATGAAAATCACCAACTGGACCTTCCTGGTTGGCTGCCTGGCAATTGCCGGTATCCCGGGTTTATCTGGATTTTTCTCAAAAGATGAAATCCTGGCCGGCGCGTTTGTAAAATCTCCATTCATTTATGCCATCGGTCTTGGAACAGCCCTGCTGACCGCTTTTTATATGTTCCGCCTTTACGCCACTACTTTCAAAGGACGTTTCCGCGGTACATCTGAGCAGGAACATCATTTGCATGAAAGCCCGGCGGCAATGACTATTCCGTTGGTGGTGCTGGCAATACTTTCTATCATCGGCGGTTATGTGGGAGTACCGGAATTCCTGGCACATGGCGCTCATGCTTTGAAAGATTTCCTTTCGCCCGTGTTTGCAGGATCTGAAAAAGTACTCGGCACGCATTCCATCGATCATTCCACTGAATGGATATTAACCGGCGTTTCTTCGCTGCTGATCATCCTTACCTGTGTGTTTGCCTGGAACAGGTTTAGCAAAAAACCAGAGACTGGCGAAGCCACCGGTTTTGGAAAAGTGCTGGCTGATAAATGGTATATGGATGAATTGTATGATAAATTAGTCGTTAACCCGCTTGATCGCCTCGCCCTGTTCTTTAAAAATGTTTTCGAAAGATCAGTGGTGGATGGCATCGTGAATGGCGTGGGAAAACTGGTGAACTATGGCAGCCGCCAGTTGAGGTTGTTGCAAAGTGGCCAGGTGGGTAGTTATATTTTGCTGATGGTGTTGGCGATGGTGGTATTTTTTGTTTATCAATTTTTCCTGAGATAAAAGATTATGATCCCTGTTTTACTGATAGTAGTTCCTTTACTCACCGGTCTGGCAGCATTTCTTATCAAGAATGAGAAGGCCGTCAAAGCCTGGGCGCTGGTATCATCTCTGGCTACACTGGTGGTATCGTTGCTCGGCCTTACCCTGTTAAAGGAAGCCAGGCACCTGGAGCACCAGTCACAATGGATGTCGGTATTGGGTAGCAGCCTCTCCTTGCAACTCGATGGGATGGGGCAGATCCTGTGCCTGTTGAATGCTGTTGCATTTCCATTGGTCTTTATTGCGACACGTAATAACCGCTACGATAAACCTAACCGTTTTTTCGCGCTCATGCTTTTGTCGCAAGCGGGAATGATGGGTGTTTTCCTCGCGATGGACGCGCTGCTGTTTTACTTTTTTTGGGAACTGGCACTTATACCGGTTTACTTTCTTTGTTCGCAATGGGGTGGTGAGAAACGCATACCTGTTACTTTCAAATTTTTCGTTTACACCTTCCTGGGCTCTTTGCTGATGCTGGTGGGCATACTTTATATTTTCGCCAAAACTCCCGACCAGTCTTTTAGCCTGCAGTCATTTTATGAGACCGCAGCGACGATCCGCCCAAGTGAACAGACCTGGTTGTTCTGGTTGTTCTTTGTGGCCTTCGCCATCAAAATGCCCGTCTTCCCTTTTCATACATGGCAACCCGATACCTATGAGCAGTCACCTACGCCGGTGACGATGATCCTTAGTGGGGTAATGGTTAAAATGGGTGTTCTGGGTCTGATCCGCTGGTTATTACCTGTTGTGCCTGCCGCAGCCTATTCATGGGGTGATGTGGCATCGTCCATGGCGGTGATCGGGATGATCTACGCTTCGCTGATCGCGATCAAACAGGATGATATGAAAAGGCTGGTAGCTTATTCATCTATTGCTCACGTGGGCCTGATGTGTATCGCGATATTTTCAGAACATAAAACCGGGCTGCAGGGAGTGATGATCCAGATGTTCAGTCATGGTGTCAATATCATCGGGCTCTGGATCATTGTAGAGATCATCGAAAGGAGATACGGTACACGCAAACTATCGGAACTCGGCGGACTCGCGCAAAAAGCGCCGGTGATGGCTATCCTTTTTGTAACCATCGCCCTGGCCAATATCGCCCTGCCTCTCACCAATGGATTTGTTGGGGAGTTCATGATGTTTACCGGCATTTTCGGATCCACTGTTACAAAATACAATATCTGGTTTACGGTACTGGCCGGTATATGCATCATCCTTGCAGCGATCTATATGCTGAACATGGTACGCAAGATCTTTTATGGTGAACTGTCACCACGCACCATGAATGCAACGGATATCAACCTGCAGGAAAAACTGGCCCTGGGTGTGATCGTTATCCTGATCTTCTGGATGGGGATCTATCCACAAACCGTATTGAATGTAACCAACGAAGTTTCGGATAGTATTTTGAAATTATCTGATGTTCGACACCTGTTAAAGTAGTAAAGAAAGTCATGAACGCATTAATATTAGCGGCTGTTTTTGGAGTAATTATGATGTTCAGCGGCATCGTGCTGAAGCAGAACGCTGCGATCAGGGGCCTGGGTATTACCGGGATGATCCTGGTAGTGGTGGCCAACATCCTCGAGATGCAGGGTATCACTTTCTTTCAGATCAATACAACCAATATGTTGTATTTCGACAGGTTCGCGCTTTTGTTCAACTCGATTGCGCTGATCGCAACACTTATCTTCTTTATTCTTTCTTCAAAAGATATGGAAAGGGTGGGAGTACACTATGCCGAATATTTCGCCCTCATATTTTTTATCATGGCCGGCGTTGTGCTGGTTACATCTTTCAAATCACTCCTGATACTTTTCCTGGGTATCGAAATTGTATCGATCCCACTCTATATTCTCACTGGTGCCGATAAGCGAAACCTGAAAAGCAATGAAGCTTCGCTGAAGTATTTCCTGATGGGTTCTTTTTCCACCGGCATCATGCTGATGGGTATCGCGCTGATCTATGGCGCTACCGGCACTTTCAACGTGGAGCAAATGCGGTTCGCCACTGAGCAGCCAGCATTATTGCCCGTGGCCGGTATGTTGCTGCTGATCTTTTCGATGGCCTTCAAAGTATCCGCCGCGCCTTTTCATTTCTGGACGCCTGATGTGTATGATGGAGCGCCAACTGTTTTTACTTCTTTCATGGCCACTATCATCAAGGCGGCTTTATTCATTGGATTTATTCGTTTGTTTGACGAAACATTTGGTGGCCTCCATAATCAATGGCAGGTTTGGATCGGCATCATTGCCGCTGCTACTTTGTTTATTGGAAATATCACAGCGGTATTCCAGCAAAGCGTAAAACGGATGCTGGCTTATTCAAGCATTGCACAGGCTGGCTTTATGCTGCTGGCATTATTTGCCATGAACACAGCAGCTAAAGAGGGTATTCTTCTTTACGCGGTGGCCTATTGTCTTGCTACGATCGGCATATTTGCGGTGCTTGCCAAGATGAACGATTTTAGTTTTGAAGGTTTCAACGGGCTGGCTCGTCAGCAACCCCTGGTGGCCGCAGTAACGGCCATCCTGTTTTTATCGCTTGCGGGTATTCCGCTTACTGCAGGGTTCCTGGCTAAATTTTATATGCTGAAAGCTACTTTGGGTTCAGGTAATAACCTTTGGCTGGTGATCTTCGCGGTGTTGATGGCCGCGGTGTGCGCTTATTATTATTTCCGCGTTATCCAGGCGATGTATTTTAAGGAAGGCACTGCTACCATCCAGGCATCACCGGCATTCAAATGGTCGCTGGCAGGGATCGCCGTTATCATCGTAGTGCTGGGTGTATATCCTAATGTATTGCTTTACTGGTTGTACTTTTAGTGACCGTTGAGTCAGCCCGTGCGAATATTTCCCTGGAAGAAACAGGTTTTTTGATGCTGGGCAATTCTCTGTCTGCAAATCATCTATATATACCACACCTGCATAAACCGTCCCTACAGGACGGGATTCCCCGGCACATATTTTTTTCTACCCATAAAG
>JAEYOL010000055.1 GCA_023411775.1 Bacteroidota bacterium
GGTTTAAGGTAGTTGAATATGCTTGAATGTAGTTTAATATTGCAGTCACAACATTATACAATCTTCAACAACATTCATCATTATTAAACTTAATTCACAGACCGGGAAGGCGGATTGGCATTTAAATGGTTTAAGGTAGTTGAATATGGTTGAATGTAGTTTAATATTGCAGTCACGACCTTAAACAATCTTCAACAACATTCAACATTTTTAAACTTAATACACAGACAGGGGAACGCGGATTGCCATTTTTTAATAGTTTAAGGTAGTTGAATATGGCTGAATGTAGTTTAATATTGTAGTCACAACCTTAAACAATCTTCAACAACATTCAACAATTTTAAACTTAATACACAGAGTGGGGTCGTTCAAACAAAATCATTCAACAATTTGTTTGTTTAACTCCATCCACTATTGCAACCTCAAGTATATCAATATTTATATCCTTTAGATTTTTGAATTTAATACAGTAACCCGTTACACTTGCTTTGCCTATGGTTTTTCCATAGGTCGCCGGTAGATATTTTTTGTCTTCAATACCCATAATATAAACTGAAATGCCACTTAAATTTGCACTGATGCCAATTTGATAAAAGTCCCTGGTTTTGCCACCAGCAGATTTCATGGTTTGAAATCCATATCCAATGTTAGGATTGCTAACAACTTTTCCTTTCTCGTCTTTACCATCCAAAAACCACAATTTACATTTTGACAATAGTTGAAGTATACGTTTGTGCAGTTTTTCCATATCGGCCCGCTTTGGTCCGGGCAGACTGTTGATGTATTGGTTTATTTGTTCCCGGATGTTCATCATATTACTTTTCATTAAGCAGCATCCACGAAGTTCCAAATTTATCACGGAGCATAGCAAAGCGATTTGCAAAGAAAGTCTTTTCCATCTTCATAAAAATCTGTCCATCTTCGGAAAGCAGGTTATAAATATTTTCCGCCTCCTCTGGTTTATCGAGTCTGAGAGTAAGATAAGCACTACGCATAGGCTCGGCACCTGGAACATCGGCACCTCTTATAATTGTGCCACCCAGCTCCATTATTGCATGAAGAACAGGATTTTTCCATTCTTTAGGAAAATTGGGAGGCGGTTGTTCATGAGGCATCATCATGGCTATCTTACCACCAAGATGCTGTTCGTAAAATTGGAATGCTTTCTCACAATGTCCGGGGTAGTTGATATAAATGTCTAGCTTTATTGAACTGTCGGTAACCATACATCTTGTTTTTGATTGATTTGTTACATAAAGTTGGAATAAGCTTTCAAGTGTCAGGGGGTGGTATCACGACAAATTAGAGGCATTTCGCGTCATGGCAATCTGCGCGGGCATCTCACGGCTTAGGGCAGAGGCTGGGTTAAACAAGACTGCTGCGAGGCGCATGCAGGATTTATTTGTCTGACTTCTTTATATTCTTCAAAGTCACCGGAGTGCCGACCCGCAATGTATTGTGCACTTCGGCAACCTGGTCAACATAGAGAATCAAATCATTAATTTCTTCTTCCGTAGCATCGCAGTCCACCTTCGCTTCATATTGAATGTTAAATCCAGGCTTCCCTTCATCTCCAAATTCTCCCGAAACAAAGACCTCCACAGATCTAATTTGCATTTGCCTCTTTGTAGCTTCACGGTAAATGTCGTTACAAAAGCAGGTTGCAAGGGCGAGAAACAATAGCTCTCCTCCGTTAATTGAAGAACCGGTCTCTTCGGATTTGGGGGGAATTAATAGTTGTTTTGTCGCATTGTTGGTACTAACCTTAACCTCGTTTTGATTAGCGGTATTCAGAATGGAGGCAGAAATGTGCATATACGTTGTGTATTGAGTGCTTTGTTACGCCATAGGTTCGCAGCTTGGCGTATAGTGTTTCCCGTTAGTTATCGGGAGCCTGTTACTTTGCACGGATCTGGTGTCGGGCCTGCTCGGCCTGGAGCCGGGATAAAGATATAAAGTCGGGGTTATATTTTCACGTTTAATCATGTTCCACAGATGGGAATAACTAAGCGATCTACAGCCCAGCCAATGTATTATCCATATCGAAAACTAAATGTTTGGCATTCGTGCTCCCCATACAGGTCAAAACCGACTATGCTGAAAAGCTCAGGATATAAGAAAGGATAAAGCAGATGAGCGCTGCCAGGATGCCAAAAAATGGTATTCCGAACCAATATTTCTTTGCCAGCCACAAATAAAACCCGATCGTCAAAATGTTGAACAGGAAAAAAACATGATCCGTATTAAATACCGAAAAGTATTTAGCTGCAACGTAAAAATTGCTTAAGCCAATAAAGATCCCACCAGCCGAATGACTTGCATTGAATCCAATCCAGGCTTTCCACATGGTCGTCTTACGAGTCAAATTCGGAAATGAAGATTTCATCTCGTCCACCATTCTTAGATTCCCCGAAGAGAATTTATTCGTAAAAAAAGTGTAGTAGAGATGGATCGAACTTAAAATTACCAATATTATTGCACCGGATCCCCAAAGGTACCTGGCAGTCATAAGAATGTTTTAATTTGGTTTTAAAATATGGATATCGATCGTTTGCATTAGCTGATATTTTGGAAAAAAAGAATCCTCCATTTAACTTCAATTGCGTTGATATATGGCTCACGGCTTGGCGCAGGGGCCTATCCCGAGATAGGATAGAATTACTATCGACAAGGTTATATTCTGCATCCGCCATAAGGCTCAGCCGCTAATAGCAGAATCATAAACATAAATTTTCAATTTCATCTTTAATGTTTGGGAATAATTTTATCAGCTCATCTTTATCACCTAATACGAAATCCTCGAACTCAAAACCAGGGGCGACAATACAACTGACAAGTGTAAATCCCTTTTCGCCTATAATGCGTGCTGCAAACCAGACATTCGCTGCTATGGTAACCTGTGGTTCCTGGTCCAGGTCTAACCGGTTTCCTAAAATTTTCGTTTCAATATTTCCCTCATGGGTTATCATTAGCACTTCCAATGGCTCGCCATGGTGAAACAGCCAAATTTCGTCGGCATTTATTTTATGAAAATGTGATTTATCAGTGTCTTTAAGCAAATAATAAATAGCAGTGCCTGTCGTTCTAACCTTGCCGTTGTCAAGGGTAATTGATTTATCAGCTCTGTAAGTTTCCCTGTAAAAACCCCCTTCAGGGTGACTGGTCAGATTAAGTTTTTCAATGATTGTTTCTGCTGTCATTTTCTTTTAAGGTGTAAGGTTGTTGTAATGATTTAGCCCGGTCGATAAAGGTCCCATGGCTTGTGCATTAGCGGTTCCTATAGCAATCGGGAACCATGCTACTATTGCCGAGCCAATATACGAAAGTTGACCAGATAGCAATCAGGTAGAATTACTATCAAACATGCCCAAATCCGTAGCCGGTATTTAGCGCAACCGCATATATAGGTTTGAAGACACGAACTACTTATCAACAGGCCTGATAAAATTCATTAACTCCCTGTCGTGGTTGTTCACAATCCTGCATTCACTGTCGAAATACATGGTTGCACCCTTTTCCGCAGTATAAGTTTCCCATTTTGGTAACGCGCCTTCTACATTAGGGTTCCCTGTTTTTATAAAATTGATCCAGGCAGAGCTCATTTTTCCGGCTAATTCCCAGGCTTCTTTTGTATTGCCTGTCCAGTCGGCCCTCAGGTCAACCGTGTGGAATGCCAAAGGAATGTCCAAACCATGAAATGATCCCTTCGATGCACTGTCAACGCCACTTTTCCAGGCTAAAAAATATACATACAGGGGGGCGTTTGTCTCAGTCGCTCTTGCATCAGCGGTGCGTATGGTATAGGGCCTGAAAACTTTGTCAACAGAAAGAAGATCCTGGGGCGTATAATCAGGGTAAGCCTTTGCGAACAGCGAAACATATTGATCAGTTTTATTACCATAGTCTTTTACCAGTCGGGCTTTAGCCTGTTCCAGGGTCAGGTTCTTTTCGCCATAGGCTACGGGCATAAGTTCATTCAGGGTGGAACCAATCATAAGGGGTATGTCTTTTGAAATATCGGCAAACCCGGGACTGAATGGCTGCTGAAGTAAAATAACGCCATCGGCAGAAGGCGCAAAACCAAACATGGTTGGCGATCCGGGTTTCCATGGACCGTTGATTTTGGCTATGGCATCATTTCCTGCTTTAACAAGAACAGGGTAGGGGATCGTATCCAGTTTTGCAACATCGTTTGGCGTAAGTCCCAGATTTTCGAGCACGGCTAATCCCAGTCCCTGTGATTTCTCCTTTGTCATGGTATTTAGCAGGGTTCCACTTTGGATAATCGCTTTATGAAACAGACCTTTGGCCGCAGGCATACACATAAGCGTACCGACTTTTCCGCCGCCTCCCGATTCGCCCACAATGGTTACATCGGAAGGGTTGCCTCCAAACTGATCAATATTTGTTTTGATCCACTCAAGGGCTTTCACAATATCGAGCATACCCAGGTTAGCCGATTGCCCATACTTTTCGCCGCATGCCGACAAATCCAAAAAGCCAAGAATGTTCAACCGGTGATTTACCGATACCGTAACAATATCCCCTTTACGGGCCAGGGCTTCCCCATAGGTCATTGGATCATTGCTGGCACCCACGTGGAAACCGCCGCCATGCAGCCAAAGCATCACCGGGCGCTTTTTGCCATCTGCAATTCCCCGTGTCCAGACATTCACCGTGAAAAGATCTTTTTCGTTTTGAACGGAATCCGGGTACCAGGGTACTACCTGCCTGGCTACCGGGCCAAAGGCCGTGCATTCACGGATGCCATCCCAGGTATCCGGATCCTGCGGTGGCATAAATCTTTCAGCTTTGGCGTAGGGAATCCCTTTAAAAGCATATACACTATCGTTTAAACTGCCCGATATTTCACCAGCGCTGGTTTTAGCTACCGGCTCCTGGCTCTCGTTTGTTTTTGCCTTGCAACCCGAAATACAAATGCTGGCGGTAATTGAGAAAAGGAAAATGATGTTTTTTAAAAGCCTCATCGCATGACAATATTTAACAATGTTTAAATATAATGCATAGAATCTATTTATCTCATTTGAATTGTAGGAAGATGACTTTTGCAGGCCGCAGGATGGTCGAAGTGGCGATTGTTGGGAGTCAGAAAGAAATCATCGCTTTCAATTGCACCGCCGTCTTACCATTAATTATTGTAGTTGGAAGAAAAGCATCAATCTGGTTTGCTTGAGAATGTCACCTGGAAACCATTGCAGTCATGAAAAGTAATTTCTTTCCTGCCGTATTCAGTTCTCTCTATTATTTCAATTATGCTGGCTTTGCCGTCTAATTTCTCCTGTAAGCCATCGATAGTGTCCATATAAAAATAAAGGCCACAGTTATTTGCGTTTGAAAATTGTGTTTTCCATTTGTGGATACAACATAATCTTAGTATCCTCCCATGCCATCATCGCCCAGTCCAAGCCACAACCAGGTTCTTCATGGGTCCCGACACATTTAAATCCGATAGTTTCATACCATAACCTTGCATAATCAACATCAGGAACACGAATGAAAGGAAGTAATGTTGTCATTATCGTTAAAGCGTATAATGTACAAAAATTAAAGTTTTGATTTTTTCGGACCCTGATGGGTCGCCAGATATCCCCATTTTACCTTTTGCACGCTATTTGTTTGGATAGAAATAGGAGGGGTGTGAATATGTTAAATAAAGCAGGAATTGGTCAAAATTCTATCGTTCGACATCGAAGAAAATGCCTGAAGAAGTTTTTATATTATTTCAAAAAAGGCTTCACCGATCCAAAGTATATTTCCTGGGAACGTGAATACAAGGAAACAGCGCACAAACAATTTCAAAAGTATTTGAATAAAAAGAACTTTGGTACGCTGTTAAAGAACAAGGAGTTTAAAACCGTTGCCGGGGTAGCCGTAAAAATAGAATCCAGGACAAATCTTTTATTTTCTTTCGAGAAAATGGCTTTGCGGGATGCAGTTAAAGATCCAGGCGGTGCGGAGGCTTTTGCAAAGGGGTTATACAAATACATTTATGGGAAGGAAAGTCTACAGCAGCGGTTTGAAGATTTTGTCGCAGTGGTAAGTAAACTTCCGAGAAAACAAACCCGTGTTTTGACCTGGCCTTTGGTTACTGTATTTGGTTTTATCGGTAACCCCAAAGAGCACATATTTCTTAAACCCATGGTGACTAAAACGGCGGCAAAAAAATATGACTATACTTTCAACTACCAGTCGAAACCAAACTGGCGCACTTACCAGGATTTACTTGGGTTTGCCAACCAGGTAAAAAGGGATACCCAGAGCTATCATCCCAAAGATTATATCGACTTACAGTCTTTTATATGGGTAATGGGTTCAGATGAATATCCAGACTGATATGGTGTAGGTGACTTTAGCAGTTAATGTTCCACGACCCGGCCCGGTTTTGGGCGTGTATGTTATTATTCTACCCGTTTTTAAGCCATCCCTCCATTTATACCGATGCTTTGACCTGTTATCCATTGTGATTCGTCGCTACTTAAAAACAGGATTATCGGGATGATATCTTCTACATTACCGATTCTATTAAACGCGGATAAACCTGCTATCCTGTTTATCAGGTCCTCTGATTTGCCATTGCGAAATAATTCGGTATTTATGGGACCCGGAAGTACGGAGTTTACCGTAATTCCTTTTGAACTTATTTCTTTAGCAAAAACCCTGGTCATTTGCTCTACTGCTGATTTGGTAGCCGAATAGATGGCATAAGTTGGCAGCATTAGCCGGGACGTGGAACTTGAAATATTGATAATTCTCCCGTTTTGGTTTAATTTTTCTGATGCTTTTTTCATCATCAGAAAAACACTTTTTACATTAAATGAAAATTGTTTGTCAAATTCTTCTTCGGTAAAGTCTTTCAGGAATTTGGTTACCATTATTCCTGCATTATTTACAACTAAGTCTATTTTGCCAAACATTTCAAGGGTTTGTTCAAAAAGATGGTTTACAGCTTCGCTATTGCTTACATCAGCTTTTACAGCTATTGCTGTTCCTCCATTTGAAAGGATTTCATCAACGGTTGCCCGGGCTTCTGTCTCGTTTGAATGGTAGTTAACCACTACGCCTGCACCGTGTTTTGCCAGTTCTATTGCCGCTTTCCTTCCTAATCCTCTTGATGAACCAGTGATAATTGCTGTTTTGTTTTTTAGATCTGCCATTCTTGTAAAACATTTATTTTACAAAACTAAATGGCCCGGTATACGCTTTGATGGTGAAGGTTTCAGAATCTCAGGAAGGGGTAAGTTATAATTTCCGGTATTCAGATGGTGTTTTACCCGTGTGTTTTTTAAAATACTTTGTAAAATTCGTTGGTTCGAAAGTGAGCCTGTAAGCGATGTCTGCTACTGATTGTTCCGGGTCCTTTAAAAGTGTTTTAGCAAGATCTATGGTTTTTTCGTTGCAAATATCGCAGGGAGATTTCCCTGTGGTTTCTTTTATCGTGTTACTAAGATGTGTGGGATGAATGTGCATGAGCAAAGCGATATCCTGGATTTCCAGGTATGTATCCGTTTCTCCCTGGATGATCTTCTCCAGGTGCAGGTCAAGGATACTATTAAAATCTTTTGTTATCTCTTCAGGTCTTTTATTCACCTGGTTTTATTTAAAGTTACTGGTAACAGTTACAGTATTGCGTTCGACAGGGTATTGGTAAAAGCCGGGTTTGAAACGGCGGCTGATTAAAGATACTAAAGTTGAAAACATAGTCCTTGCTCATCTGTGTTCGAATAGCCGGATATGTGGTTGATAGTTCAATTACCACGGATTTCGGTACACAAATTCCCGATTTGTTACTCAAGTATTAAAGGATAGTGTTTTTTTTGCCAGCCCGCCCGACGCAAAACATGTGTTTCCTGTATGTGTATTTAAAGCGCGAACTCCAATAAACCATTTCTTTCTTTTATTTTTTCCATCGTTCAAAAAACTCCCAGGTTCGCAGCATCTGATCTATGCGTTGACGGTTGTTTCCAGACCTGGTAATTTCATGTGTAGCTCCCGGATGTCGAACATATTCAACAGGTCTTTCTAATATTTTCAATGTTTTATACAACATTTCACTTTGAATAAACCCGGTTCTGCGATCGTTCTCGCCGTGGAAAATAATCAACGGTGTCTTAATGTTGCTTGCATAATTCATTGGATTTTCTCTATCGATGATTTTCTTCGCGTCCTGCTCCCATGGATAGCCACCAAAATAATTAGAAACTAATCGCCATGCGTTTCCTTCTCCTAAGAATGTATTTAAATCATAGACACCTCTTTGCGCACAAGCTGCTTTAAAACGATGGTCGTGAGCAATAATCCAGGAAATCAGGTATCCTGCATAAGAGCCTCCCGTAATAAAGAGATTTTTTTTATCTACCCAATCTGCCTGTGAAGCTAAATCGGTTGACTTCAATACATCGCTGGCAGGGCCTTTGCTCCAGTCATTTACATTACCTCTTAAGAATTTTTCTCCATAGCCACCACTACCTCGTGGGTTACTATATACTACGCCATAACCTTTACTGGCAAAATATTGATATTCATGCCACATGCTGGCTTCTCCCGGGCCCCACATAGCAGAGGGGCCGCCATGAATTTCTAATATCAACGGATATTTTTTTCCTTGTTCAAAGTTAATTGGCTTCATCACCCAATATTCGATGGTTAAGCCTTTGTCATTTTTGAAATGATATTTCTCTGGAACAGAAATGGCTTTA
>JAEYOL010000077.1 GCA_023411775.1 Bacteroidota bacterium
AGAGTAAAACCCATAGAAGATGCGTTGGTCAAAGCTTTGATTACATTTTAAAAATTTATTCCGGACTGCGATGATTCCTAATTGCAAATCCCCAATTCCTCCATCTTAGTCCTCTTCTGGCCTTACACCCTCAATAGGGTTGGTCCTTACAATGATGCTTTCATCATTCGGTGAGGTCTCATCTGTATTGTTCTGATCCTGGTTTTGCTCCTGGATAGCGGCCTGCTTTTCGCGCATCAATTTGTTATGTTTCTCTGCGAAAGCAAGCATTGTTTTACGCTGCATTTCCACTTCATACTTGGTGAGCGTGGTCACGCTGCCTTTTCCTTCATAATAGTAATGCGTGCTGATATACTTTTTTACGTGGCCTCGTGTTTCAGCAGGCAGGTGGTTTTGTATTTTCCAAAAATTACGGCTGCCCGTTTTTTTGATCGCCTTTAGCACGGGTCCGGGACCACAGTTGTATGCAGCGATCACCAGCAGCCAGTCGTCGAAGATCCTGTGCAGGTCACGCAGGTATTTGGCTGCCGCAACGGTACTTTTATAGAAATGCGTACGCTCATCCTGGTGTGCATTTACTTTTAATTTCAAAATCCGTGCTGTTGCCGGCATCAGCTGCCAGGGACCTACAGCGCCTACGCGGGATTTGGCCCTTGGGTTTAATTCGGATTCCACAATAGCGAGGTGTTTTAGTTCCAGCGGCAGGTTGTACTTCGTAAATACGGAGTCCATGATCTGGAAATAACGCGGATTTTTTTCTTTGATCTTTTGCAGCATTTCACCATTCCTGGCGAGATAGCCATCTGCAAATTTCAAAGCTTCTTTGCGCAGCCCAATCGTTGGAGCCTGATCAGCAATGTCCTCGGGAACAGCGTTAAATTTAAGCTGGACCTCATCCAGGCTCAGCCAGTGAATAGCCGTGTCGTTTTCTGAGGTTTGAAAGGCGTCCATCGCAGGCTGTGGGCCCATTGCGTGTACGGCAACCAGGATGACTAATAATCCACTAACAAAAAGAACAGTACGAATTAATTTCCTTTTCAACATCGTTTTCTTTTTTAGGGTAAAACAATGCCGACCCGGAGGTTTGGATTAAAAGTTCAGCATAGGAGATCTGGAAGGAATTTAACTATAGAATATTGGAAGATGAAGTACGGTTTGCATCGGGGGGTACGGTGATTCGGGTTTCTCAGTTTTCCGATGCAGTGTACTGAAAGGTTGTAAACTCAACCGGGGCAAACCTACTCAGCAAAACCCGGTTCTCATAATGTTTTGCTCTTAGGAAATATACGCGCCATGTATACCCTTATGTAAATCAGGATAGTGGGAGGAAAATTAGTTTACTGAAAATAAGTCATGCTCAAATGGCAGGGCATTGATAATCAATAGATGCTGGTTTTATGTAATACAAATCCTTTTGTTTGTCCGTTTGGATGCGTTCAAACAAAAAGTCCGTTTCGTGGTTACGAAACGGACTCCGGCTATGTACTCATGGTTATTGACTAGTACCTATATAGTTCCGGTTTAAACGGCCCTTCCTTCTTAATGCCTAAGTATTCGGCCTGTGCAGTGGTCAGCTCATCGAGTTCCACACCAATCTTGGCCAAATGCAGGCGGGCTACTTTTTCATCCAGGACCTTCGGCAACACATATACCTTGTTTTCGTAGTTTTTATAGTTGGTCCACAGCTCTATTTGAGCCAGGGTCTGGTTTGAAAACGAATTACTCATCACAAAGCTGGGGTGTCCAGTAGCACAACCCAGGTTTACCAGGCGTCCTTCGGCAAGAATGATTACGTCTTTGCCATCAATATTATAAATGTCTACCTGTGGCTTAATAGTGTCCTTGGTATGACCATAATTTGTATTCAGCCAGGCAATATCAATTTCGATATCGAAGTGGCCGATATTGCAAACAATGGCTTTGTCTTTCATTAGCTTGAAATGCGCGCCGGTGATCAGGTCGCGGCAGCCGGAAGCAGTCACAATGATATCGGCTTCTTTCACAGCATCGATCATACGTTTTACTTCAAAACCATCCATGGCGGCCTGCAGCGCGCAGATCGGGTCTATTTCAGTAACAATCACACGGCAACCGGCACCTGCCAGGGATGCGGCAGAACCTTTACCTACATCACCATATCCGCCTACCACAGCGATTTTGCCGGCAAGCATTACATCGGTAGCGCGGCGAATGGAGTCAACCAGCGATTCCTTGCAGCCGTATTTATTATCAAATTTTGATTTTGTAACCGAATCATTCACATTGATGGCAGGAACCGGCAGGGTGCCTTTGGCCATTCTTTCATAAAGACGATGAACACCTGTTGTTGTTTCCTCTGAGATACCTTTCACATGCTGTACCAGCTCAGGATATGTGTCCAGCACCATATTGGTCAGGTCACCACCATCATCGAGTATCATATTCAATGGTTTGTCTTTGCCACCAAAGAACAGGGTTTGTTCAATACACCAGTCAGCTTCTTCCTGCGACTGACCCTTCCAGGCAAATACGCCAATACCGGCAGCGGCGATAGCTGCGGCGGCATGGTCCTGGGTAGAAAAGATATTGCAGGAACTCCATTTTACCTCAGCGCCAAGAGCTACCAGGGTTTCGATCAACACCGCTGTCTGGATCGTCATGTGCAGGCAGCCTGCGATACGGGCACCTTTCAGAGGTTGCGAGGGACCATATTCTGCACGGATCGACATCAGGCCGGGCATTTCAGCTTCAGCCAGGCGAATTTCCTTACGACCCCATTCAGCCAGGGAAATATCCGCCACTTTATAAGGCAGAGAAAAATCAATTGATTTAGTTGCTGTAGACATTGTATTGTTTTTAATTCGGCGGCAAAGTTACGGGATTAGTTTCAGGTAAGAAGGTAGAAGTTCGGGTTGGTATATTTCAAATTTTCGCTCTAACGGGTGATGACCATTGTCATAGCGGGAGTGTGAAAACCTTATTACCTTAGTAACAAAAAGATTTATATAGAAAACAACCTTATTACCTGATTTTTCGGTGGATAAGGGAATAAGGCTGGTATTATTGAAAATGACTTTTTTACTAATGTAATAAGGTTCACCTGAGGCTCCTGTTATTAATAGGATAAATTGATTCTAAGCGAAAATTTGAGATGCACCTGATCAGGTCATACACACCGTCTACCCAGGCTTTATCGGGTACAGGTGCCGTAACTTTGTGATTACTCCAAAACAATAAGATATGTATGTCTATGACACGGTAAGCGCCGCGGTTAACGGTCTAAAGAAAAGAGGATTTAACACGGATTTTAATCTTACGGAGAACTGTATCGTATGTCACCAGGATAAGTTCGATCCCGCCGATTTCGAGATCGTAGAAGTGTACCGTTTCGAAGGTAATACCGACCCTGCCGATGAGGCCGTTGTATATGGTATCGAAAGCAAAACAGGACTAAAGGGAGTGCTGGTGAATGCCTATGGTCCTTATTCGGATAGCATGAGTGCGGCTATGGCCGCTAAGTTGAACATAGAACGCTAATCATCCAGCCTTACCTGCATCACAAAGTCATTCATAAAATATCCGTTACCGATATCGATGTCTTCTTCCCGGATGACCACAAAGCCCAGTTTCTCATAAAAATATTTGGCATTATTGTATCGGTTGACGTTCAATTGCAGGAATTTCCCGCCGGCTGAAACGGCCTGCTGTTTTACATAGTCAATCATCATTCTGCCGGTACCTTTTCCCTGTTGTGAGGGGAGCACATAAATTTTATGTAGTTTATAAATGCCCGGCTGTGTTGATGAATAGGAGGCAAACCCTACCGGGTCACCATTATCGCTTACTACGATAAAGTCAACCTGCTGCTCCATTTGTTCGCGCAGGATTTTTTCACTATACAATAAGTCCAGCATATAGTCGACCTGCTCAGGTCCTAAAATGGCCTGGTAAGTACCAGGCCATATTTTATATGCCAGTTCCTGTATGACGGGAATGTCTGCGGCGCCCGCTTTACGTATTTTCATTTGAGGTCGTTGCTTGAAGTGAGAAGTTCGTAGTTAGAAGTTCGTAGTTGGTAGTTCGTAGTCGGCCTCGAACTACTAATTACGAACTACGCACTATCTTCTCACTTTCGCTTTCAGGTTTTGATCGATCGCTTCCAGGAACTCTTCAGTGTACAGGAAATGTTCTCCATGTTTCACTTTATTGCCGTGGATGCACACTGCCAGGTCCTTGGTCATTTTGCCCTGCTCTACTGTTTCGATACAAACCGCCTCAATAGCATGGCAGAAATCGATCAGGGGCTGGTTGCCATCGAGTTTTCCGCGGAATGCAAGTCCTCTTGTCCACGCGAAGATCGACGCGATCGGGTTGGTGCTGGTTGGCTTACCCGCCTGGTGGTCGCGGTAGTGGCGGGTCACAGTACCGTGGGCAGCTTCCGCCTCCATGGTTTTGCCATCAGGGGTGATCAATACTGAGGTCATCAGGCCCAGTGAACCAAAACCCTGCGCTACCGTATCGCTTTGTACATCGCCATCATAGTTTTTGCAGGCCCAGACAAAATTGCCATTCCATTTTAGCGCACTTGCTACCATGTCATCGATGAGGCGGTGTTCGTAAACGATACCTGCCGCATCAAATTGCGCTCTGAATTCATTTTGATAGATCTCTTCAAAAATGTCTTTAAAACGGCCATCGTATTTTTTTAGGATCGTATTTTTTGTTGAAAGATAAAGCGGCCATTTTTTGCTCAGTGCCATATTGAAACAGCTTCTTGCAAAGCCTTTAATACTTTCATCCGTATTGTACATGGTCAGGGCCACACCGTCGCCTTTGAAATTGAAAACTTCGAAAGTCTGTGGCTCGCCACCGCCTTCGGGTGTGAATGTCATGGTAAGTTTTCCCTTACCTTTGATCACGGTATCGGTTGCACGATACTGATCACCAAATGCGTGACGACCTACTATGATCGGCGCTGTCCAGTTGGTCACCAGTCTTGGGATATTGCTGATCACGATCGGCTCACGGAAAACCGTTCCGTCCAGGATATTTCTAATGGTTCCGTTGGGGCTCTTCCACATTTGTTTCAGGTTAAACTCTTTTACGCGGGCTTCATCGGGTGTGATCGTGGCGCATTTGATGCCCACCCCGTGTTCTTTGATCGCGTTGGCGGCATCAATGGTTACCTGGTCATTGGTCTGGTCGCGATGCTCCACACCCAGGTCAAAATATTTTATATCCAGCTCCAGGTAGGGCAGGATCAGTTTGTCTTTGATAAACTTCCAGATGATGCGGGTCATTTCATCGCCATCCAATTCCACCACCGGGTTTGCAACTTTGATCTTTTGGGCCATAATCTCTTTTTTAGGTTAATATTCAATGGTCTGCGGCAGGCGCAGGGTCGCAAATCTAACAATTTATTACATGTGCCTCACCCGGGGTTGGTCAGATAATTGAATTAATGACAAAAAGATTTTTCGTGTAAGCCCTTGATTTTGGTCAATTAATTACGTAACTTTTCTAGGCACTAATACCATGGATGCACCCAAGCTTTTTTTAACTACCTCAACAAATTTGTCAGCATTTCGGAGGACGAATTTGAGCAGCACCTGATGCCTATTCTAAAAGTGCGGCGTTTTGGGAAGAAAGATTATATCATCAAAGCGGGGGAAGTCGAGAATTATTTCAATTTTATTATCCGCGGCCTGGTTCGAAAATATTATAAGAAAGGGCATCACGAAATAAATACACAGATCTCCACAGAAGGCCAGATCATTATGAGCCAGCAGTCATTCCTGGGCCGTCAGCCATCTGAATATTATATAGAAGCGATCGAACCTTCAGTTATTATTTCCATCAAATACGAAAACCTCGAAGAGCTTTATAATAAATCAAAAAAAATGGAAAGGCTGGGCCGCCTGGTTGTGACCTATATGATGGCTATCAGCGACAGCTGGCAAATGCAAATGATCAAGATGACGCCCAGGGAAAGGTTTCTCAATTTCGTCATGAAGAATCCCCAGCTCATGCAGCGGGTGCCGCAAAAATACCTGGCCAGCTACCTCAACATAAAACCCGAAACATTCAGCCGCTTTAAGCACCTGTTGAGGAATCATTCCAAACATAACGCAGCGTGAAGCTGTCGGGAGGCGGGAGTCGTGCGGAAGCTGGATGCTTGATACTAGATACTGGATACTGGATGCTGGATGCTGGATGTATTAAGTTTTTTCTTTTTCGTATAATATGCCTATTCCAACCTACGAGGAGCTTTCTTCAAAATATTCCGCCAGAGCTGCATCATTGCAGGGTCAGTTGAGTTGGTTTAGTATACTACGGCTATTGGTGTTTGCGGGGTTTATTTTTCTTGGTTATAAGTCTATACAAACCGGTGACCGGCTTTTAATTCTTTCCACCGTAGCTGCCCTGGTGATCTTCCTGCTTTTTATTCGCTGGTACGATAAGTTGCAGGCCGAGGTTTTATTCTACACAGAACTGGCAAGACTTAACCGGGCAGAGATCGATTTCCTGAATGGCCAGCCGTCAAAGTACCCTGATGGAAAAGAATATACCGACCCTCACCACCCTTTTTCTTATGACCTTGATTTATTTGGGGAAGGCGGCCTGTTCTCTTATCTCAATCGCACCAGTACCAGTTTTGGGAAACATGCACTCGCGCAAAATCTATTGCACCCCGATACACGTGTCATCCAAAAAAGACAGGAAGCCATTGATGAACTGGCGGGCAAGCTGGAATTTCGACAACACCTGCAGGCACATGGTGCCCTGCTCGATACCAGGGAAAAAGAATTACAACAGCTGAAAGCCTGGTTAAATGCAAAACCGGGGTTTACCAATAAAACTATTTACCTGCTGCTTCTGCTATTCCCGCTAGTGACTATTGGATGCCTGGTTTATTATTTCATCACCGAAAAAGAAGCGTTTCTAAATTACTTCTATTTTTTATTTGTCGTCAACCTCATCATCGCAGGGGTTTTTGCCAAAAGCATCGCGGCGCATCTTTCTGTTTCCACTTCTGTGACAAAAATATTACAGCAGTTTGCCGGGCAGTTGCAACAGATCGAAAACCAACCATTCGAATCGGTATTACTTAAAGAATTGCAGGCGGGTTTGAAAACGGGGCAGGTGAATGCCTCCGTTTCTATCGCTAAACTGGCTTCACTTTTTAATTATCTCGAGACAGTCATCAACCTGCTGGTAAGTGTCCTGCTTAACGGGTTGTTCCTTTTTCATGTGCATGTACTATATGCCCTCGAAAAATGGAAGCAAAAAAATGGCAGCCAGGTATTACCCTGGCTGGGATTGCTGGGCCAGGTGGAAGCGCTGACCAGTTTCGGTAACCTCGCTTTTAACAACAAAAATTTTTGCATGCCCCGCCTGAGTGAAACTGAAACGCTGGAGGCAAAGAACATGGGGCACCTGTTGATCGCGGAAAAGAAAAGGGTCAACAATAGTATTTCCTTTGCCGGTCACCGCTTTGTCATTCTCACCGGATCAAATATGTCGGGTAAAAGCACTTTTCTACGCACACTTGGTATCAACCTGGTTTTGGCAAGAGCCGGCAGCCGTGTATGTGCCGAAGATTTTGTTTTTTATCCGTATTCAGTGCATGTAAGTATGCGTATCACTGACTCACTGCAGGACAGCGAATCATTTTTTTACGCGGAACTAAAAAGGTTGCAAAGCATCATCCATGAACTGGAAGCAGGTGAAAAAACATTTGTGATCCTCGATGAAATTCTTCGCGGTACCAATAGCAACGATAAACATAATGGCACCGTAGGTCTTATTCGCAAACTGGTTGCGGCCCATGCTACCGGCATCATTGCCACCCACGACCTCACCGTTGCGCAACTGGCTGCGGAAAGTAACGGCTATATCAGCAATCAATGCTTTGAGTCGGAGATCATCAATGATGAACTGGTATTCGACTATAAGCTAAAGCCCGGTGTGTGTACAAAACTTAGCGCTTCGTTTTTGATGAAGAAGATGGGAGTGATTGAGTAGTCGGGAGTCGGGAGCCGGAGCCGGAGCCGGCTGGAGATTTAGCGAAGGCGGGGATGTGGGATAATGGATACTTGATACTTGATTCTAGATAATTCGAAAGCATATTTCCCTGGATTTATCGATGTAATTAAAGATACTGGATGTTGGATTCTTGATCCATGAAATCCAGGATAATTATATTATTAGTCAGGAGTCGGGAGCCGGCTGGAGATTTAGCGAAGGCGGGGGATGCTGGATAATGGATGCCAGATGCCTGATGCTGGATTTTGGATACTTGATCCACAGTTGATTTGTAAATTATTGAGGTGTCACAGCCTTTAAGCCTATTATCGAGGCGATCAGGGTTGTTATAAAAAATAAACGCCAGAAGCTGGCGGGTTCTTTGAAGAAAAATATCCCAATCAGGACAGTACCTATCGCGCCGATCCCTGTCCATACGGCATAGGCTGTTCCGATAGGAAGAGTTTGTGAAGCTTTATACAACAGTAACATGCTAATGGAAAGGCAAATAAAAAAACCCGCCATCCAGGCGGCGGTATTTGAATCCGCCTCGCGGGCTTTTCCAAGACAGGTAGCAAAGCCGACTTCAAACAGCCCGGCAATGATCAGCATGATCCAGTTCATGGTGTTGATTTAAGATGAACTGCAAGATAAGCAGCTATTCCTTCATCTTGATCGCACTGATCACTTCCTCGCTCATCGGCGATACCCCGGTATCGAAAAACTTGATCAGCTTACCCTCTTCATCAACCAGGTATTTGAAAAAATTCCAGGTTGGCTCCTGGTCACTCCAGCCATTCAGTTCCGCAGTACTTAACCACCTGAAAATCTCGTTTTGCTGATTGCCCTTCACCACGCTGCTTTTGGTTGCGAGCGGGAAGGTCACACCATAGTTAACCTTGCAGAACTGAGCGATCTCTTCATCACTTCCCTTTTCCTGCTCTTTAAAATCATTGGCAGGAAAACCGATCACAAGAAGATCATCTTTGTATTGCTCATAAAGTTTTTGGAGATCGGCATACTGGCCTGTATAACCGCAATTGCTGGCAGTATTGACGATCAAAATTTTCTTCCCTTTTGCTGCGCTAAGTTTCATCTCATCACCATTGTTTAGGTGAACAGTCAGATCATGCAGTGATCTCAAAGTAGCTACTCCTTCATTGTTTTCCATAATGTTCGTTTTTTTACCAGTTACCTTATTAAACCACATCAAAGCAGGGTAAACAGTTTTTAACAGCTTTTGCCTGTATGTCATATTCTTCGAATTTCTGTTAGCAAGGGCAACATATACAAAAAATACCAGGCCAACTACCAGGATCAAAACTATTAGCCTTAAAAGCCTTCGCTTCATTTGCATTGTTTTATCTACAAAACCTGAACCAATAAATTGTTATTTTATCACCCACTTAAACAATTTCAGTCTTCCTTTAAATGGCGGATATTTTATATCTGGGTCAAGCCAGGTAGGCGTTTTCATTATCGCTTTTTTATGCGAAAACCTGTCAAATGAATATTTGCCATGATAGTGCCCGATACCGCTGGTTCCCCTGCCGCCAAATGGAAGGTTGTGGTTGGTCAGGTGCCAGGAAGCATTGTTGATACATCCACCACCGAAAGAGATAGTTTCCATCCATTTCTTTTCTTTTTTCTTATCGGCGGTAAATAAATAAAACGCCAGTGGGTTTGGATTCTGTGCAATGATCGCACATGCCTGTTCAAAATCAGTAAAACCAATTATCGGTAATACAGGTCCAAATATCTCCTCCCGCATCACCGGTGCATCAAGGGCGGGTTCAGTCAAAATAGTTGGCTCGATAAACAGGCTATCCCTGTCATAGCGCCCGCCGTAAACGATATTGCCTTGTTGCAGGTAAGGAATAATCCTGTCAAATTGCTTCTGGTTGATGATCTTTCCGTAGTTATAATGTTCGGATGGGTTTTCGCCAAAGAATTGCGGGAGCACCTCCCTAAAAGTATCAAGCAGCTGATCTTTTTTTGATTCATGCACCAAAATAAAATCAGGTGCCACACACATCTGGCCGGCGTTTGAAAACTTACTCAGGGCGATCCTTCTTACCGCAGCACGGATATCAGCGTCCTCTTCTACGACGCAGGGACTTTTGCCGCCCAACTCAAGGGTTACTGGTACAAGTTGCTCGGCTGCCATTTTATAGATCTGTTTTCCAACGGCCGTACTACCGGTATAGAATACATGATCAAACACAAAATTTTTCATCATGAACGGCACAACTTCAGCTCCATCGCCTTCTACAAAAAAGATATACTCAGGGGAAAAGTTTTCTTCGATAATTTTCCTCATGACAGCAGAGGTCGCCGGGGCAAACTCGCTGGGTTTTAGCACCACACAATTGCCTGCTGCCAGCGCCCCTGCCAGCGGTGTAAACAACAATTGAAATGGGTAATTCCATGGGGATATGATGAGAACGACTCCCAGGGGCTCGCTAATGACCTTGCTAGTCGAAGGTAAATTCACCAGGTTGGTGGAAGCCCGCTCGGGTTCCATCCATCTTCGCAGGTTGCGAATGGCGTTGCTGATCTCGCACAGAAAAAATCCATTCTCCGTTACCCAGCTTTCCTCGGGACTTTTCTTCAAATCGGTGTATAGGGCATCATAGATCGCCTGTTCATGCTCCACAACGGCATTCTTTAACTTTTCAAGCTGCGTCTTTCGAAAGCTATATGACTTTGTAATCCCCGACTCATAGTAGTTGCGCATCGCCGCCAGCCGTTCCAAAATAAAACTTGTACCCATTCAATAAATATTGATAGGGTCAAGTTAGCGAGAAAAGCCGGTTTTGTAGAAAAATAGCCCCATGGAAAGCCCTAGACCATCTCATTCTTAAACGACCTGACGGGCTGTGTACTTTCGATGATCATTTCGTCCATTTCCTCCTTCATGGAATCAAATCTGTTGATCACAGAGTCAACCAGGTCGTTAAATTTATTTTTCAGATCACGCCCCCTGTGGGCGATGCTTTCACGTGTTTCGGAGCCCTTGGCGGGTGCACATAAAATACCGAGCAGCAACCCTGTTGATAACCCTAGCAGGAACTTATTCATAGCGTTTATTTTTAAGGTTTTAAAAAAAGACGTTCTCCTGATGCCATCAAAATATCATGCCATGGTTTAAAAAATACAATTCCAACATTTTGTAATTTCAGCACAGGATGACACATGAATATTTTATGATGCTGGCTTTGAAAGAAGCACGCCTGGCTTATGAGGAAGACGAAATTCCGATCGGAGCCGTCGTTGTTATGAACGACAAAGTGATCGCCCGGGGCCGGAATATGACTGAGAAACTAAATGACCCCACCGCGCATGCCGAAATGATCGCGCTTACTTCAGCGTTCAATTCTATTGGCAGTAAATACCTGCCCGAAGCCGCGTTATATATTACTGTGGAGCCCTGCCTGATGTGTGCCGGCGCGATCTATTGGAGTAAACTGGGCAAGATCATTTATGGAGCGGACGATGAAAAAAATGGCTATAAAAAAACGACGTCCTCTAACTGGCCGTTTCATCCAAAAACTGAATTGATACGTGGCGTGATGAAAGAAGAATGTGCAAGGCTGATGAAAGATTTTTTCAAATCAAAAAGGTAGAGATAGTAAATCTTTGCAGTTTAATGTTTAAGCACGAAAAGAGACCGTCTCAAAAGTGATGTTTTGCCGGTAAGTCGGTAAAGCGGGAAGAAAAATTTCCTGTAAATCAATAATTCCCGTCTTACCGCCTTCCCGGCCCACTTGAGTTCCGCATTTTAACACCCAAAATTGAATAATTCGGCTAAATATCGTTGTTCATCGGTTGTAAGTACTGTCTTTTTGACAATTTTACCGCTTTGAGGTAGTTCAATAGCTATTTGATGTATGTAGTCTGCTATTTCAATGGGCATCTCCCGCACTAATAGTCGCCCTCTTCTCCTTGAGCTGGCGTTCCAGTTCCTTGTAAACTTTATAAGCAGCGAAGGATATGCAAACATGAGCTTCAATTCTTCGTTGCAGACGATGATAGACGGGGCGGAGTTTTAAGTCTGATTTTGCAATTCTAAATGCTTTTTCTATCTGCCAGAGGTGTTGATAGTTTTCTATAATCTGGTTCTTATTAAGTTTGGCATTTGAGAACCTGGACATAGATCTTGCCATTGGGGTGTTTCAATTTTCGAACAAACATCAGAAAAAATGGCAGTTTTAACACCCAAAACTAAAATATGAAGTTTACAAAAAACTCATTTTCAATCTATTAATTTTTGCTCGGAAAAAAGTGCGGAAGTCAGGAAAAAGATAGAGATAGTAAATCTTTGCAGTTTAATGTTTAAGCACAAAAAGAGACTGTCTCAAAAGTGATGTTTTGCAGGTAAGTCGGTAAAGCGGGAAGAAAAATTTCCTGTAAATCAATAATTCCCGTCTTACCGCCTTCCCGGACCATTTATCTTAATACTTTTGAGACAGCCCCTTTTTCTAATTACGAGAACAATCTGCTTATTGATCCCACC
>JAEYOL010000148.1 GCA_023411775.1 Bacteroidota bacterium
AATATTCCTGTGCTGGATCCGCAATATGGGAATGTCTGGACCAATATCCCGGACAGCCTGGTTAAGCGTGCCGGAATCCGAACCGGCGATTCGGTGCTGGTTAATATCACACATCAGGATTCTGTTGTTTATTCCGGCCGGCTGGCTTTCGTCAATACGTTTGGTGATGTGCCCACCGGTCAGCCGCTGGCTTACCTGAACAGCCTGATGAATTTTTCGCTGGCGATCAATATGGGAAATTTTGCGGAGCAATACCGCGTACAGCCAGGCCCGGGCTGGACGATCCATATAAAAAAATGACCCGCGCCGAAGGCCATGGACATGGCCTGGCGGAGGTCAATTCTCAGAATCCTTAGGTATTCTAAAGGTACGATTTTTTCCTATAATGTGTAATACGTTATGTTAAATGGAGTTATGTATAAAAAGGCATTAAAAAAGGGGCACTTCAGGACGCCCCTAAATATTGCAAGGTGACAGGGTTTTGGAGGCCCTGACGGAGCTTGCCATATTGCTACGTAGCTACTTTTTTAATTGTCATTTTATGCTGCTCCATTTAGCGGATGCGGCACATAACGTAAATTATAGGAAAAACTTCCTTTGTCTTTACACCGTAAATTTATAAGGATTTTTTGAATCTTCAAAGGTGCATACCGTTCAAAAAATCCTTATAAATTTACGGTGTCTTAAAATTGAGAATTTTTCCTATAATTTATATTATGTTAAATGGCGCACGTCATAAACAAAAAATAAAAAAGGGAAAACTCCGATTTTTAAAGAATCATTGCATCTTCCCTCTGTAGCTATAAAGGAACGGGCGGCGGCTAAACCTTCAAAAGCGTCCAAACCTCGAGAAGTCTAAAGAGACGTCGCCCGCACCCCTTTTTTATTTTTTGTTTATTCCCCGCTTCGCTCGTCAGTAAAAAAACTTACGGACTTCGCTACACAGCCCAACCCAAATAACATAATATACAGTTATATGCAAAGGGCACTCTCAATAACATCTTGTGGGGATAGGATTTTTCAAACGGAATGCACCTTTTAATGATTTGAAAAATCCTATCCCCACAAGATGCAGGGAGAAAAAGGAAGTTTCCATATAACTAACTTTTATGTTAAATTAAGCGGGGGCTAAATTTGAAAGAAAAGCTCAAGCCCATGGCGTGAGAACTACACTACACCCCCTCTGGTTCCTAAGAACAATTCACCTGGCGGGTACAACATTCACATCTATGAGGTTGATGACAACTAGCCTTATAGTAGTTGAGAAATTAATAATCCCAGAACCGATAGCAATTTTTTCTCGCGTAAACTTGCGCGTACCCGGGCCAAGGCACGGAACCTGGCTTTTTTTGCTGCTTCGTAGCCGATATTGAGCCGATCGGCAATTTCCCGGATGCTGTTTCCCCGGAAATAAAACAGTTCAATAATATTTTTTTCCTTCTCTGAAAGCTTCGCAATTTCCTTGTGCACCTCTGCGAGGACATCATGACCCGTCATGATATCAAACATCTCAGCGATGTCTCCATTAGAAATGTTCCAATAACGACTTTCCTTTCTTCGCTGGCTCTGTTCGTTTTTTAAGTAGTTGACTGAAGCGTTTCTCGCCGTAATAAACAGGAATGCCTTGATATTGGTCAGGCTCTCAAAGTTGCCGCACCTGTTCCATAGTTTGAGGAAGGTTTCGGAAACAATATCTTTAGCATCCTCCGGACTATTGGTCATTTTCCGGGCGAAATAATAAAGCTGCCGATAGTGCAGGGCGTAGATATGCCTGAAGGCGTTTTGATCACCTTCTTGAAACGCACTTATCAGTTCCTTATCTACGTTCGGCATGTCTGTTAAGTAAGAATTACTACAGTACCAAATATAGAATGCTATTTATGAAAAACGGCATTAATTCCCTGAACCGGGCCCGGTATTCCGATAAAAGTGTATGTGATGTCCGTTGCAACAACTGTGACACCAAAAAAACGAATCCCCTATGACGAACACAGGGGATTTCGATTACTGCTTATGCGAACAAAAGAGTCGCCTACATCATGGTTTCGGGAATACGGCTTTGAATGTGTCGGCCACAGAACCCCTCTCCTTGTTTTCTACCGGTTGCTTTCCGTAGAATTCATTCAAAAAAGCACCTGCCCCGGACCAGGCCGTGGAAACCACACCTAAGAACCGGCCTTTCATTTGTGGGGTTGATTGCTCCCGGAATTTATACATATCACTCAATTGAAGTAATCCAGTTTGGGCTTTGCGATACACACAGGTTACTACGCCAAATCCTTTCATTGCAAAATAAACGGCAGTCTGGTCACCGCGTTCATAATGCCAGTCGCAGATCACAACATCGCGGGGAATCATATCGATCGCGCGGTAAGTATTGTTCATGCTGGCTTCCCATTCCCCAATACCGGTTGTCTTTCCGTCGATCAGGCGGTCACCCCAAATCCACAGGCTTCTTCCTTTCAGCGCAAGATGGTTCCTGATCTTTGATACTTCCCCGGCGAATAATTCTGCAGGGTCCTTACCTGAACATCGTTTACATTTTTTTTCTGCGATATAAAACACTTCATCCATTCCCGCATGGAATGCATCGGCTTCGAAAACATCGCAAACTTCATCCACCAGTTTGAACACGATCTTGTGTACTTCCGGGTGAAGCGGGCAATAGCTTTTACAATAAAGACCATCATCATTCGGCCACGCATATTTCTCCGGCATTTTTACCCACGGTGTTTCATCAAATTGCGGGTAAACTTCGAGCAACTTACCGGTTTTGTTGGCCCATGACTGGTGCCCGAGCAGGTTGATCTGTGGAATGATCCGGATGCCGAAACGTTTGCATTCATCAACGATCTTTTTTACATCAGCTTTTGACAGCGCATTTTCCTGCCGCAGCTCCGGGTGTGTTACGTATTGATAATTGTAGTCAACGCGAAGTATCAAAGTATTGATATTGCGTGGTCCCAGTTCATCCCTGATGAATTTTACGAACGCCTCCAGCTCAGTTGGTGAAGGCGCAGCAACACTAAAACCACGTACGGGCAAAGTATCTGACGGATTTAACGGTGCAGCAAGTGATACCCGCTGCAACAACAGGCAAATACAAAAAGATAAAACGAGAGAGACTTTTCTCATAGATAATCGCTTATTTTAAAACTTCTGCAATAGGTTTCCCGATCGAACCGTTTGGTTCCTGGATCCGCAACAGGGCACACACAGTCGGTGCGATATCCGACATATTATAGACCTGGTTTGATTTTCCATGTTTGATGCCCCAACCCATGAAGAGCAGTGGGATGTGTACATCATAGCGACCCATGGTGCCATGCGTCGTACCGGTTGATCCACCACCGGACCAGCCCGGCTTTTGCACGATCTGGATCACACCACTCCTTTCGGGGTGATACCCGTTAATAATACGGGTGCGATAATACTCCGGGATATTGGCAACCTGTACCTGATCCATGTCTATCGCATAGGCGATACCCGGTTGTTTCTTTAAAAATTTAATGATCTTACTCTTTATTTCAGCTTCATTGAGTTTATTATTGGCAATGGCTGCTTTGTTTAGTGAGACCTGGTTGTTGTGGAAATTAGCGACCACACCCTTTACCCCATATTCTTTTTCAAATTGCTCGTTGAGTGTACGAATACCGGATGAAGAACTGATCAGCCCTGCATAGATCTTGTTATCGGTCATGAATGTGATGTTGTTGATCGCGGCATGATCGGCACTCAGGAATACACTGTAATTTCCTTTACCGATCTTTTTGTCAAGATAAGTGAAGAAGGCTGCGAGATCACGGTCGAGACGCAGGTAAGTATCTTCTACTTCAATAGAATTCGGGCCGAACTGATGACCGACATAGTCGGTTGCAGAAAGACTTACTGCAAGAAAATCAGTAATCTCACCTGCACCAAGACGTTCCTGCTCTATCGCTGTTTTTGCCAGCTCGAGCAATACGGTGTTGCCATACGGTGTACTGGTGAGCACGCCGTAGCTTTTTGAGATCATACCAGAGGTTTTGACCGGGAAAGTCGGCGTTTCAGTACCGGCGAACTTTCCTTCATAGCGTGTATTATCCGGGGTGCTTTGCTTATATGTTTCAATTGGATAAAGTGTGTTCCAATCCTGCTTCAGATAATATTCAGGTAGCTTTTTGTCATTGAAGGCATTTAGCCAGGCAGGCAACTCATTCATGTAATAAGTGCTCGTGATATATTTACCGGAACTCCCGTCGTACCAATAAGCTGCATTTGCCGTACGTCCACCTGGAAGAATCGCACCACGGTCTTTTTGTGAAACCGAAATCGTTTTTGAACGAAAATTTGTAGCCAAACGTAGTTCGTCTGTCATGGTTGTTACCAACAGGTTTACAGGTGATGCCTTACCTAGACCTGTATTATTGCTTCCAATTGTGGATGCTGTTGAATCACCCACACAGTTCATATCAATACCGGCATCCTGGAAAGTGATCGTGTTGCCTGTGATGCCATGAAGAGCAGGCACGGAACCGGTATAAACTGTAGCATGCCCTATCGCAGTGACGCTGGCACTGTAATCAATATACGTGTTCTCACAGGAGAAACCCTCGTTCAGCATCCGTTTGAAACCGCCGTTGCCATAACGCTCATAATAACGATACAGGTAATCCCAACGCATCTGGTCGACCATCATACCAACCATCAGTTTTGGGCGCGGTAAGGCAGTCTGTGGCTTTGCAGTTTGGGAATAGCCGGGTAAACAAAACAAGATAAAAAGGGCTGTGATAATGGGTTTACATTTCATTTCGACTGGTGTTTCTGGATTAAATATTAAAAGTTGAATGCACGCTTCATTTTATCAAAGATGGTATTGTTATGATAAATTCCCATAAAAGCTTCCGCACCCGGTCCGTAAGCAAAAACCGGCACCATCACAGCCGTATGTCCTTTTGTCGAAAACTTCCCTTCGATTTTGCCACCCAGGGAGCCTCCGGTCAGGGTCAGCCCACCGGTTTCATGATCACCCGTAATAATCACCAACGTGTTTCCATCTTTCTCTGCGAACTCCAGCACTTTCCCGATCGTATTATCAAAATCAATCATTTCATTGATCACAACATCGAGATTATTTCCGTGACCGCCATCGTCAATCTTTGAACCTTCGATCATCAGGAAAAATCCTTTTTTATTTTGCTTCAGGATATCAATAGCTGTTAACGCCGTCCTGGCTAACTGGTCTCCCCTCTCCTGTGCGTGTGTTTCGGTTAAGAAACCAGCCAGCTTCCCGCTTTTAATACCTGTGATCTCGTCAATATTAGACGACACCTGGTAACCTTTCCTGTGCAATTCTTCAAGAAGATTACGTCCATCTTTCCTATTGATGAAATGTTCTTTGCCTGCACCAATAAAAACATCAACACCGGAATTTAAAAATTCAGCTGCTATTTCCTGCTGAAGTTTACGGGATGGCTGATGCGCCGTAAACGATGCAGGTGTGGCATCCGTAATATCAGTTGTGACAACAAGGCCGGTAGATAAGCCATGCTGTTCTGCAATTTCCAGGATTGTTGTTTGCGGTGCCCCTGCGGAATCAACGCCGATCGCTCCATTTTTCGTTTTCTTACCTGTACTCCATGCCGTGGCACCGGCGCCTGAATCAGTAATAAAACGGGTAGAGTTTGTTTTTGAGAATCCTATAATTTTCAGCTTTTCCAGGTGTAAAGAACCTTTAGCTGCAAGTCCGGCATATATCTGCGTGGTGCTCATGCCATCGCCGATCATAAGGATGATGTTCTTCGGGTTGTCTTTCTTTTTTCCGCGATGTTGCGCTGGTACAGCCAATGTCAATAAAATAAGACAGGCGACCGCCAATAATTTCTTAGGGATCATTTTCATCATTTGGTTTAAGAGAATACAGGGTAAATCAGGTAAAGGAAAGTATCTGCAAAAAAAAGCCGTCGATATGGCTCATCGTAGGAAAAGCTTTAATCGACGGCACTGCTTAACTCAACTATTCCCATCCGGGATTTTGCGTAAGGGTTACGCCCATATCACTGTACATTTTGATCTGGTCTAGTGGCACAGAACGCAAATATTGTCTTTCGAAGAACGACTGGCCGGGAACCCAGTCGCGTTGCAGCGAATTATTCCAAAGTCCATAGATGTATCCCCTGGATTTATCATTGGGATTGGGGAAATACATGCGAACGTCACTGTTATTGATCAGGGCCAACCATGTAGGGCCATTTGTTATCCGGGGATAATCCAGGGTATCTACATAAGCTCCAAGACCAAGTGCCGTAGGCTTGTTACCATTCTTCGATTCCATCGTATTCAGGTAATCGAACTTCCGCCAGCGGCGAAGGTCGTCCTGGCGCAATCCCTCAAATATCAGTTCAGCTCTGCGTTCACGGCGGATCTCCCATATTAAAGAAGAGACAGTAGGATCACGATCGGGATCGTCCAACGCAATTCCATTGGCGACAAATGTACCCCCGGCTAGAGTAAACGGCGGAAGCTTTGTCACTGTCTGCCCGTATAATTTAATGTTACGGTTATGCAATGCATTGATCGTGACATTCACGTCTTCCTGTGTGATCGTTCCTAATTCCGCGACTGCTTCTATATAATTCAGTAATACTTCACCATAACGAATGATCGGTGCATCTGTCACGTTGAAAGAGCTTGTGAATTTGGTTTCGCTGGTGACCACTTCCGGCAAAAACTTCCAGGAAGAAATTCCCGTGCTGGATGGCGCTGCATCAACTTTGTTGAAACGCAAGGAGTCAACAATGGTTCCATACATCCGTGGATCGCGGTTCCTGTATGTGTCCCGGAAATTACGCTCGCCGTTGTCTGCAGTAAAATTATACAAGGGTGATTGTTTAATCGGCAACCCGTCTGCTGCAAGATACGAGTCGAATGCGCTTTTAGTAATACCGGTCTGGCCTTCTGTTGAATTATAGCTCAAAATTGCGTGTGTCACTTTCGCCTCGATATACTCGCGATACAGAATGACCTCTTTATTTGATGCCAGGTTTTCACTCGTAAATAACCCGCGATAATCATCAGCGACAGCATATTTTTTAGATGCAATGACCTCGTTCGCAGCCCATGCCGCTTTTTCCAAAAGTTTTTTGGAAAGTGCAGCATCACCATTATGATATTTTAGCAGGGTGCCGAAATAAAGCAAATTCCTTGACATAAAAGCGAGCACCGTATACCTGTTCACCTGCTGCACGCCGTCGTCCAGGCGCACATTGCTGGCGGCAAATTCATAATCCGCAAGTATACTTTCCAACACAACGGGAAGCGGATCACGCGGCTTGTACAACTGGTCTGTTTGTTCTGGGAAGAGCTCAGTCGTAATCACTGGTAACTCCCCGAAATACTTCGCCAGAAGTGTGTATTCCATTGCCCGGAAAAACCTGCCGATACCCTTCCAGTGATTTTTTGCTTCTTCACTGATGGGTGCTTCGTCTGTACGCGCGATAACGATATTCGCTCTTCTAACATTACTAAAGGACCAGCCATTTCCGGATGCAGCGGGGTTTGTTGTCCACTGTGTTGAAGACACCTGGTCGTCAGCCCAGGGTGCCCATGAAAACACCGGACCATACGTATAGTTTTGTCCATACCCCACGAAGTAATCAGTATAAAAGCCCTGGATATAAAGGCGCAGGTTGGTTTCTGATCTCCAAAAATTATCAGATGTGAATGTATCCAGGTTCTTCCGGTCGAGGTATTTTGAGCATCCGGAATTAAATACGGCTATTGTGACTAGGAAATAAATAATTCTTTTCATGATACTGTTTTCATTGTTAAAACGAAAGTTGCAAACCCACTGTCAAAGTGCGCACATAAGGATAACTGCGTCCGAATGATCTACCGTCGATGCTTGTTTTGCTCGTGTAGTTGATCTCCGGATCGATTTGTATATCGCCCAGCTTATCGAACTCAAAGAGGTTCTCAACACTGGTGAACACATTCAGACCTTTGATAGAAGCTCTCCGGAGAACTTTAGCCGGAACAGAATATCCAAGCCGCATGGTTTTGCAACGCAGGTAGGCAAGGTTCAGCATATAACGTGACTGTACCTGGTAATTCCATTGTGCGGCAGAACCATAATTGATCGGTCGCGGATAGAACGCATCTGTATTCTCAGGTGTCCAGTAATCGAGTTGGTACTCATAGTTTGCTTCAGTAGCGTTGTAGCCGGGCAACACCATGGTACCGCGTGCCCATAACGCACGTTTACCCACACCCTGGAAGAAAGTTGAAAAATCGAATCCTTTGTAGCTAATGCCGAGACGGAACCCATACTCATAGCGCGGTTGTGTATTGCCCAGCACTTTGAGATCACCATGATCACTAACTGTATTATTGCCATAATCTATAACGCCATCGCCATTCAGATCTTTGAACTTCACGTCGCCCGGACTAAACAGGAAGGCTCCGGATTCAAAGATGTATTGAGTGGGGATCCCTTTCACATATGAGTTCTTAACCTGTCCGCTGGGGAGTGTAATCTTTGCGATATTCCCATTAGCGTCATACTCGAAGTCGTCAACCTGGAATAGACGGTCTGTTTCATACCCCCAAATCTCGCCTACGACTTTGCCTTCGTAGTTCGAACTGATCAATGGATCTGTTGCAGAAGCAAACTTAGTGATCCTTGTTTTGTAATCGAAGAACTGGCCGCCCACCTGGATACCGATTCCGCTCGGGAAGGTATGACGGAACGATACTTCAACTTCGATGCCCTTCGTTGTGAGCTCACCATAGTTACGCAACGGAGCACCCGTACCAAGTGTTGAAGGAACGGCTACACCGGCAGACAGCATCCCGCTTGTGATTCGTCTGAACCAGTCCACTGTAAAAGTAAACTTGTTCTTAAAAGCACTTCCATCCACGCCGACGTCAAGTGTCGTGACCTTTTCCCATGTCAGGTCCGGTGACACCAGTCCAGGTACACTTACCTGGTTTGGATGTTGACCGTTGATCAACCAGTTTGAATTAGAAGCAGTCATTGTGGAGATAAACCGGTTGGTTCCCACATCCTGGTTACCTACCTGGCCTAATGAACCACGGAGCTTCAGGTTATTGATCACGGGTTTCATGAAACTGGCGAAATTTTCTTCAGAAATCAGCCATCCGACTGATGCTGATGGGAAAAAGCCCCAGCGTGAACTGGTCGGGAATTTGGAAGAGCCGTCATAACGTCCATTCAACTCCAGGTAATATTTGTCCTTATAGCTATAGTTGAGACGGCTGAAGAAACCTGCAACAGACCACCATCCGTGTGTGGATGTAGCTGACATATCACCGGTAGCAAGATTCAATTCTGGCGCGGTATAATCGATGATCTTTTGCTTCTTCGCAGTGATCGATTCATATTCTGCACCTTCCACGTTCGCTCCTACCATCGCTTTGAACGAATGCGAGCCGAGAGATTTTTCATATGTTGCATATCCATTGAAAGTATTCCGAATTTCTTTTAACGCTGTTCTTTGCACGTAGTCGAATGCTCCACCGGGCGGTTGTATATAACCTAATACCCCTTCAAACTTCTTGGTAGAGTTTACCGAGGAATTCAGGATACCGTATTGCACGCCACCGTTCCAGTCAATAGTACTGTTTTGTACGGAATAGGTATAATCGAAGTCGATGCTTAAACCTTTTACACCGGGTGTGATAGTGGTACCAACTGTATATTGATTATAATTATCACGATCGATATTCTTGTTGGCGGATTTCAACTGGTTGATCGCATTATCCATTTCGTAATCCACGCCGTTGATGTTATATGTTCCGTATGGATAGATCGGCTGCCAGCGATAGATATAATACATGGCATCATATCCCACGTTGGAATAATACACAAATGGATAAGTATTCTCCGTCTTAGACATCATGGTCCGGCTGCGCAACGTCATCCAGTTATTGACCTTTGCGCTTACGAATGATGAAATATTTTTCCGGTTATACCCGTTATCAAACAATTTCAGGATACCGGTTTGATTCATGAGCCCCGCGGAAATATTATACGTTACCTTATCATTGCCACCGTTTACAGAAAGATTATGTGTTTGGAACGGTGTGTATTTATTGAAGTAAATATCAGTAATGTCCCAGGGCCTGTAGTAGTAAGCGCCGCTGCCGTTGCGATAATCGAAGTCCCTTCCTTCTACCATATTACGACCAAGCTGCTTGCCATCACCATACGTTTCGATCCATTGTCTTACCCTTTCCACAACTTCATCATTCCAGTAATAGCCGTTTGAGTTCATTTCAGTCGCGGTACGATCCCAGCGGTATTGCGCAAGCGAATATGCAAGACCCAGATCGGCACGTGAAGTCCTTGGTGTTTTGGTTGGAGTCGATGCAGAGATATTTGCAGAGTAATTAACCGAAACAGTTCCGTTCTTAGTACCTTTTTTCGTGGTGATCAATAAGGCGCCGAAAGCAGCACGCGCTCCGTAAATAGCAGTAGCTGCAGCATCCTTGAGTGTTGTGATCGATTCAATATCATTCGGGTTTACCCAGTTCAGGTTGGGCACTTCTACGTTATCCACAAGTATCAGCGGGTTGTTGGTTCCGTTCAATGAACCGGTATTGCCACGAATACGGATCAATGGTGTTTGACCGGGTTCGCCACTCGTTGTCGTAATGGTAAGACCCGGTGAGATGCCCTGGAGTGCACGACCGACATCCGTTACCGGGCGTCTTTCAAACGCCGCCTTCACATCTACAGTACTCACAGCACTGGTCACACTCAGCTTTTTCTGGCGACCGTATGCCAATACTACAACATCCTCAAGACCAGAAATCTTTTCTTCAAGCGTAATATTAATATCAGTCAGCTTACCACCAACTTTGAAAGTTCTTGTCTCGAATCCTACGCTTGAGATTTCAAGTACCACATTGTCACCATCAGGAATAGTCAATGTAAACTGCCCGTTGCTATTGGTGGTGGTACCGATACCACCGCCAGCAATCATTACAGAGACGCCGGCAAGGGGATTGCCTTCTTTATTTACAATGCGTCCTTTGATTTCAACAGGGGGAAGGGCTGGCGCATCGGATTCTTCAGTACTGACAAAACTTGCTGCCGCCTTTTGTTTCGCCCGGATCACGATCGTATTTTTCACGATTGCGTACTCAAATGGCTTGTCGCCGAGACAGGCAAGTAAGGCCTGTTCGATCGTCGCGTTTTTAAGCTTTACATCGACACGACCGGCCTGTTGCACCATATCCTTATCGTAAAAAAAGAGGAAATGGGTCTGTCGCTCGATCGCCTTGAAAACCTCAACCAACGAGACATTGTTCTTCACAATGGTGATATGCTGGGCATATCCGTGTGCGCTTACCTTGAAGGTAAAGAACAGCAAAAAAACAATTGTCAATCTCATAATCATCCATCTTTTAGCACGCGATGAAATGGCGCCATACCTGTTTTGGCACCCTGCAGTTAAAATCATAGCTTTGATTTGATTTGGTAAGTAAAACTTGTTTCGACAGAACGTTTTTTTACCTTTCATCCAACCAGTAGTGCTGCGAACATTACTGGTTTTTTTTAGGTGATATCTTTTATTGTACAATAATCTTTTTGCCTTCCACCCTAAACTTCACATCGCTGAGTTCCAGGATTTTCAACACTTCCGACAGTTGTGCATCGCGGCTGATCTTACCCACGAATCGTCGCACGGGTACTTTACTTTTATAAGCGATTTCCACGTTGTACCAACGGCCGATTTGCCGCATGATGGTCATAATGCCGGCCTCGTTGAACTGGAACAATCCATTTTTCCAGGCGATCACCTCATCCATATCCACCATTTTCGTTTCCATCTGGTAAGCACCGTTTTTTTCTGACTTTGTCAAAGCAGCCTGTTGCCCGGGTTCCAGGATGCCCGAAATATTTCCTCCGATGACTTTTACACTTCCTTCCAGCAAACTGGTTTTGATGGATTCCTCATCATCGTATGCATTGACATTGAAATGGGTGCCCAGTACCTGTACCTGCATGCCTTTGACGTTCACATAAAACGGCTTTTCTCTGTTTTTGGCGATTTCGAAATAAGCTTCGCCGGTCAGCTTCACTTCCCGGGTGTTTTCCAGGAATGCCGTTGGAAAATCAATCGAAGAACTTGCGTTAAGCCAAACCTTCGAACCGTCGGAAAGAACCACAGAATACGATTGGCCAGGAGCTGTAGTAAGGTTGTTGTATACCACCTTTCCGTCTGATTGCCCGGGGGGATCGTATTTTAAACTACCATTTTCATTGACAATCTTTGCTCCACCCTGCTGTGCCAGCAGACCCTCACCTGCGCTGTCCAGCACGATTGTGCTGCCGTCGGCCAGCTTCAGGATCGCATTGTATTTCCCGGGCTCAATAACCTCCTCAGCCTTTTGGTTGGCAGCCACAACTTCTTCTGGTTGCCTGTCTTTGTTTGAGACGATAATATAAGTAACAAGGGATACCGCGATAACTACGGACGCCGCTACTTTCCAGTTCCTCCACACGGCCCTTCTCTGCGGTATGGAAACAATAGTAGCGGGCAGAACCGGTTCTGACATTGCATCCGCTTCGCCCATGATACCCCGGTATTCCATAAGCATGTCACGCAACTCAGCTTCACCGGTTTGTTGTCCGAGGAAGCTTCGCTTTTTTTCATCTGTATATTCGGTGAACAGTTCGTCTAGTTCCATTTGCTCTTCAACAGATAATTCCTCCTCCAGGCGTTTTTGTAGTAGTGCACGAAGCCTTTCCGGGTTATCAGGCATATAACTATTTGTTTTTTTAAGATTTAATGATAATGTATTAAGGACGATCCTGGAAAAGGACCAGCCACCATAAATAGAAACAACGAAATCCCAAATCGGGGACAGCATTTCTAAAATTTTTTTTCTGGAAAAGAGAAAGAACTGTGTGAACGACTAACTGTTAAGAGAGGACTTCAAAAAAAGTCGCCACATTAATCACCCGGAGTCCACATAATGGTTTAAATTGTTTTTTAACCCTACGCCGCGATACGGGGGTGGTATCGGTTGGTGCCTGATTGATCGTGCGCAAGGGTTAAATGAAATACCTGTTGCCATTATGTTTTGTAATAAGTCCCGCACACTGGTCGATGGTTCAAGGAATAATATCCTCCATCGCTTTTGCTTCACTTTAATAATAACACTGACCTCGCTTGCGCTTACCGCCCAACAAGCCCCTATCCGTCTCATTGTTCGCGGTGATGATATGGGCTACTCCCATTCGGGCAACGAAGCCATCCTCAAGTGTTCAAAAGAAGGCATCCAGACTTCCGTCGAGATCATTGTACCGTCTCCCTGGTTCCCCGAGGCAGTCAGGATGTTGACGGAAAACCCATCAATTGATGTCGGGATTCACCTGGCCTTGTCCAGCGAATGGAGTAATATCAAATGGCGTCCGGTATCTGGTGCGACATCGCTCAGGGATGCAGATGGATATTTTTTCCCAATGATCTGGCCCAATAAAGATTATCCCGGCCAGGCGCTTAATGAAAATGCATGGACGCTCGCGGATATTGAAATGGAATTCCGCGCCCAAATCGAATTAGCATTGCGAAAGCTTCCCCGGATCAGTCATATTTCTTCACATATGGGTTGCACCGATATGAATGATTCAGTCAGGCTTTTGACCACCAGGCTTGCAAAGGAATATAATATCCATATTGATTTGAAGCAAAGCGGTGTAGAATATGTTAATTATGTGGGGCCACGGAAAACATCGTCGGATAAAATTGCCAGTTTCCTGAAAATGCTGGATACACTTAAGCCCGGTCATACCTACCTGTTTGTTGATCATCCCGGCATCGATAATGAAGAACTTCGGGCTATTCATCACATCGGGTATGAAGATGTAGCGACAGACCGGCAGGGCGTCACGGATACATGGACCAACCCGACTGTTAAGAAAAGCATTCAGGAAAAAAATATTCTACTCATCCGTTACAGCGACCTCCGGAATAATCAATAAAACTACTGGCTGTCTTTCGTGAACTTCCACTTTTTACTAGTTTAGGCGAATGAAAGATCTCGATTGGACAAATGGAGATTCTGGATTTTTAAAGAAATTTTCAAAATACTGGCTCAATTATTGGCTATACTATTTTACAATAAAATCCAACATCTATAACTTTAAGTATAAACCTGTTACATGAATAAAAGTGGCCCAATCATCATTATTGAAGACGATCCGGATGACCTGGAAATTTTTGGCGAAGTATTTAAAGAACTGAATGTTGCCAATGAAGTGATCTATTTCAGGGACGGGGTCGCCGCCCTTGAATACCTGACGAAAACCAATGACCAGGCGTTTATCATTATCTCTGATATAAACCTGCCCAAACTAAGCGGCTTTGCCCTGCGCGAAAAAATTCATAATAACGAGCAGCTCAGGCTGAAATGTATACCCTACCTGTTTTTTACCACAGCTGCAGACCAGCGCAGTATCATTGACGCCTATTCTAATTCGATCCAGGGTTTTTTTACAAAGCCTTCCAGTTATTCCGAGCTGGTGCGGGTGATACACAATATTATAGAGTACTGGAAAGACTGTCATTCACCTAACGCTGTCCCACAACCGTAACGCAGGTACCGATTCCGGGGCATCAGGCCCTGGTTTGTGGCCCAATCCGGCTGCCCGAAAATTTATCCCGCTTCACTATAAAAATCTGGGGGAATATGTTAATTTAGTCGTCACACTAGCCCACACGCTCCAGATATCCCACGAATTTCCCCGGTTTTTTTATTGACACGGCTCGTTTTTAGTGC
>JAEYOL010000318.1 GCA_023411775.1 Bacteroidota bacterium
GTTGCGGTAGAGGTTTATACTCCACAGTTTTTCAAGAAAAATCCCACACCAAGTATTTTCGAATCGCTTCAAAACATAAATGGGGTGCGACCGCAATTGAATTGCAGTGTATGCAATACCGGCGATATTCATATCAACGGACTGGAA
Source organism: Bacteroidota bacterium (assembly GCA_023411775.1). Taxonomy (GTDB): domain Bacteria; phylum Bacteroidota; class Bacteroidia; order Chitinophagales; family Chitinophagaceae; genus Terrimonas_B. The sequence continues at coordinate 148 of JAEYOL010000318.1, forward strand.
GGACCTTATACCATGATAACTATCGACGGGATGCCGATCGTCAGCAGCCTGGCATCGGTGTATGGCTTATTTGGCATTCCCAGCCAGTTGATCGAGAGGGTAGAGATCGTGAAAGGCCCGGCCTCGGGGCTCTATGGGTCGGAAGCTATTGGAGGGTTGATCAATATCATTACAAAGTCGGCGGATAAAGCACCCCGGTTCAATGTCAATGCTATGACCACAAGCTGGCGGGAACACAACCTCGACATTGGTACCAAATTTAAGCTGGGTAAGAAAGCGGCTTCCCTGCTCGGTGTTAACTATTTCAATTATCAAAAACCATTTGATAAGAACGAAGACCAATTTACAGACGTGACACTGCAACACCGGGTGTCGGTATTCAATAAGATTAATCTTAGCAGAAGGCAAGATCGGGTAGCTTCCCTGGCAGCGCGGTACTTTTATGAAGACCGATGGGGCGGTGATAAGCGCTGGAATAAAAATTTCAGGGGTGGTGATAGCCTTTATGGCGAAAGCATTTATACAAGCCGTTGGGAGCTGATCGGGAATTATCAACTTCCCGTCAAAGAAAGAATGTTTTTTTCTTTTTCTGCAACGGCGCATGATCAGAATTCTTATTACGGAACCATTCCTTATATGGCTAAGCAGAAGATTGCTTTTGGCCAGTTCACCTGGGACAAACAGGCCGGTCAAAATCATAACCTGTTGATCGGATCTGCGCTTCGGTACAATTATTATGACGACAATTCCACCGCTACAGTAGATACATTAAGAGGTACTAACAGGCCTGAACGTTATACGATCCCCGGATTATTTTTGCAGGATGAGTGGAAGTTACACCCGAAACACCTGCTTTTGCTCGGTATGCGCTATGATCATCATCCCGCGCATGGCTCCATTGTTACACCAAGGATCGCCTGGAAATGGTCGTTGAGGGACAAACAGGTATTTCGCCTCAATGCAGGCACTGGATTCAGGGTGGTTAGCTTGTTTACCGAAGAACACGCGGCGCTAACCGGGTCAAGAGCCGTCGAGATCAGGGAGGAGCTGAAGCCGGAACGCAGTTATAATATTAATTTGAATTATACCCGGCAATACAAATGGCAGCAGATCGGATTAAATCTTGATGCATCGGTTTGGTATTCGCATTTCACTAACCAGATCATACCTGACTATGACAGTGATCCCAATAAGATCATCTATCAAAATCTTCGCGGGTATTCCACATCAAAGGGTGTAACATTAAATTCGGAACTAAATTTTGGTCACCGTTTAAAAACCATGATGGGCATCACCCTGCAGGATGTAAGTAAAGTGGAAAGAGATGGAACTGGCAAGAAAACCAGGATTCAGCCCATGTTGACTGAAAAATGGAGCGGCACCTGGGCTATCACGTATAATTTACCGGCTATAAAGCTCAGTATTGATTATACCGGTAATGTGTACGGACCGATGCGTTTGCCGCTGCTGTCTGACATGGATCCAAGACCAGGATCTTCGCCTGTATGGAGTATTCAGAATATTCAGTTTACCAGGCTGATCAACCGCCAGTTGGAATTATTTGGCGGTATTAAAAACCTGTTGAACTGGACACCGGCCAAGAATGCACCTTTCCTTATTGCCAGGTCGCATGATCCTTTTGACAAAAAGGTGGAATATGATGCTGCCGGGAAGATCATCGCCACTGCTGAAAATCCATATGGATTGAGTTTTGACCCCGCATACGTGTATGCGCCAAACCAGGGGATACGGTTTTTTGGTGGAGTGAGGTTTATATTGAGGGATTGAGTTTTTTGCCGGGAAGGAGAGGAGACGGGAAGGGGATTGGGACCCGATAGCTTTCGGGTTAGGAATTGGGAATTAGGAATTAGTAATTTGGGATTAGTGAGGGATACCCGCCAATTTATAGTTTTTGAATGGCTTGTTGATTTTTATGTCAATCGTAATTAGTTATGGTTTTCCGGTTAAATGTGTGAAGTGTATCTTTGCGGCGTGAAACGCCTGATTGGTATATTATTTATTACGATCCATGTGCTCGCATATACCGAGTTTCACCAGCTTTTGAAGATACCATTCCTTATTGAGCATTACCAGACTCATCGTGAAGCTGACCCTTCTCTTGGATTTTTGAGTTTTCTTGAAATGCATTATATCGGTCCATTTCTGGTGGATGATGATTACCAGCAGGACCAGCAGCTCCCCTTTAGGAACGTAAATATTGCTTTGATGAGTATCCCGGTCGTTGAATCGGGTCCACTGGTTATTGAAATTGCGCCTCCATCAGAACTTGCAAAAGAATTTCACAGTTTTAACGAGATCAATCATCCCCAGCTTTCTACTTTCGACATATTCCAGCCTCCCCGTTGTGCCTGATCCAATATGATCTGATTCTTTTTTGGGCACACGAAATAATTCTACATGTTACATACAATTATTCGCTTTTCCGTAAGGAATAAGCTTATTATTGGTTTACTCACCCTTGCAATGGTTGTATGGGGTGTACTAAACCTTCGAAAACTTCCGATTGATGCGTTGCCGGATATAACGAGCAACCAGGTCCAGGTGATCACGGTACTTCCATCACTGGCGGCACCTGAAGTAGAGCGCCTGGTAACTTTTCCTATCGAACAGGCCAACGCCAATATCCCGGGCATGATCGAAATGCGTTCGATCTCCAGGTTTGGTTTATCCGTCGTGACAATAGTATTCAACGATGAAACAGATATCTATTGGGCGAGGCAACAAGTGTCTGAGCGACTTTTAATGGTAAAAGAACAAATTCCCGCATCGGCCGGGATTCCTGAACTGGCACCAGCTACTACAGGATTGGGGGAAGTTTACCAATATATTCTACTCCCCGAAGAAGGGTATGAAGCAAAATATGATCTCACCGAGCTGAGGTCTGTCCAGGACTGGATCGTGAGACGACAGTTGTTGGGCATACCAGGTGTTGCCGATGTGAGCAGTTTCGGTGGCTTCCTCAAACAATATGAGATTGCAGTGGTTCCCGAGCGGTTGAAGAGTATGAACGTGACGCTTGCTGATGTATTTGACGCGCTGGAGAAAAACAATCAAAATTCAGGGGGCGCTTATATTGAAAAAGGACCCACGGCATTGTTTATCCGCACAGAAGGTCTGGCTGCCAACATTGAGGAACTGGAAAAAATATTTGTTCGGCATACAACATCTGGTATCCCGGTTTATATAAAGGATGTGGCTGAAGTAAATATCGGGCATGCGGTACGTTATGGTGCCATGACTTATAGCGACAAAGGTGAAGTGGCAGGTGCAGTCGTGTTGATGCTGAAAGGTGCGAATGCTTCGGAAGTGGTTGCTAAAGTGAAGGAACGAATTGAGCAAATCAAGCAAACACTTCCACAGGGAATAAAGCTTGAGGTCTTTTACGATCGCACTAAAATGGTGGACAACGCCATGGGCACGGTAAAGAAAAATTTGCTGGAAGGCGCTTTGATAGTGATACTGGTACTCGTGCTTTTCCTGGGCAACCTGAGAGCCGGGCTTATTGTAGCCTCCGTGATCCCGCTGGCCATGTTATTTGCCTTTATCATGATGAATGTATTTGGTGTTTCGGGAAACCTGATGAGTCTTGGAGCGCTGGACTTTGGTTTGATCGTAGATGGCGCCGTTATTATTGTAGAAGCAGTGTTGCATCAATTAACACATGGCAAAAAGCTCTTAGGTGCACAGAAGATATCGCAGGATCAACTGAACAGCGAAGTGGAACATTCAGCAGGCAAGATGATGAGCGCTGCTTCGTTTGGCCAGGTCATTATCCTGATCGTATACCTGCCCATACTTACGTTGACAGGTATCGAGGGGAAAATGTTTAAACCGATGGCGCAGACGGTCACATTTGCACTGATCGGTGCATTCCTGCTTTCTCTTACTTATGTCCCTATGATGTCATCGCTGGTTTTGAGCAAAAAACTAAATCATACTGATACCTGGGCGGATAAGCTGATGAGAAAACTGGAGAAACTTTATAGGCCACTTTTACATAAAGCATTGTCGTTTCCCCGGATCCTGATTGGGATTGTGCTCGTATTATTTGGACTTTCTGTATTTATTCTCTCAAGGTTGGGCGGTGAATTTATTCCCAAGTTACAGGAAGGAGATTTCGCGGTAGATGCACGTATTCTTACCGGGAGTTCGCTGACGGAAACGATCAACACTTCACAGAAAGCCGCGAGAATACTTGAGAGTCGCTTCCCGGAAGTCGAAAAGATTGTAACAAGGATCGGGGCAAGCGAGATACCGACAGACCCGATGCCGCTTGAGATGACCGATATCATTATTACCCTGAAACCAAAGGACCAGTGGGTATCGGCATCTTCCTTCGATGAACTCGCCGACACTATGAGCAAAGCCCTGCGTGCAATACCTGGTATGACTGCAGGTTTTCAGTTCCCGGTACAGATGCGCTTTAATGAACTTATCTCTGGTGCCCGCCAGGATATAGTTTGTAAAATTTTTGGGGAAGACCTGGATAGTTTGTCTGACTATGCAAACCGCCTTGGAAATATCATCGGTACCGTTGAAGGTGCGAGAGACCTTTATGTTGAAGTAGTGACCGGGTTGCCACAGATCGTTGTGCAATATAACCGTGATGCCATGGCACGTTACCGGTTAAACATAGATGACGTGAACCGGTTGGTCCGCGCAGCTTTTGCAGGTGAAAGCGCAGGCCTGATTTATGAAAATGAGCGTCGCTATGATCTTGTGGTGCGATTGAAGCAGGAATTGCGGCAGGATGTACTTGATGTGCAACAGTTGTTGATACCAACACCCAGCGGCATACAGATTCCGCTTTACCAGGTTGCCTCGGTCGAAATAAAGGAGGGGCCAAACCAGGTGCAAAGGGAAGATGCGAAAAGAAGAATCATTGTAGGTTTTAATGTACGTGAAAGGGATGTAGAATCAGTGGTGGAAGAGTTGAATAAAAAGGTTAGCACACAAATAAAATTGCCATCGGGTTATTATATCAAATATGGTGGCCAGTTTGAAAATATGATCGAAGCTGAAAAACGGCTTTCAATTGCCGTGCCTGCTGCATTATTACTCATCTTGGTTATGTTATATTTCGCGTTTGGTTCGCTTAAGTATGGCTTGCTCATTTTCACAGCCATACCGCTTTCAGCAATTGGAGGGGTCTTCGCGTTGTGGGTGCGCGGTATGCCATTTAGTATTTCTGCAGGGATCGGCTTTATCGCGCTATTTGGCGTAGCAGTATTAAATGGGATTGTACTGATCTCAGAATTTAACCGAATAAAAAAACAGGGCATCACAGACATAAAACAAATTGTTATGGAAGGAACAAGGATTCGGCTGAGACCGGTGCTGATGACTGCAGCCGTGGCCTCATTGGGCTTTTTGCCCATGGCATTGAGCCATGGGCCAGGCGCGGAAGTACAACGGCCGCTGGCTACTGTTGTGATCGGGGGATTGATCTCGGCAACATTTTTAACCCTGGTGGTTTTACCAATACTTTATACCTGGCTTGAAAGAAAGGCTTATGGCAAATTGAAGAAGAGTATTGCTGTGGTCATAACCTTACTTATTTCCCAATTTGGTTTTTCTCAAAAGGAAATGAATCTTGATGAGATGATCAGTATGGCTAAAAAACAAAACCTGTCCCTAAAGGCAGAGCGAAAACAAACTGAATACTGGCGACAATTACAGAAGGGGGTATTCAGTCCTGATAAAACCCGGTTTGAAGCAGAGTATGGTAAGATCAACAGCCTGAATAATGATACCCGGTTTTCAATTAACCAGGCATTTAGTCTGCCAGTTGTATATAAGCGACAACGGCAGCTTTACGAAGCAGAGGAAGAGGTACAACAGCAATGGGTGAACTGGCAGGAGACAGAGATCGTGCGGGAGGTCTCCATCCTGTTTTACCAGTTGGTTGAAATGCAGGAACGTGAAAAAATGCTAATCAGGCTTGACTCTGTTTTCAACCAGTTCCAGCAATCGGCAGCACTACGCCTGGAAGCTGGTGAAACAAATATGCTTGAAAAGGTAAGTGCTGAAGCGCAGTCGCAGCAACTCAGTCTTCAAAAGCAGCAACTGGAGGATGATTTGAAGATCGTCCAGTTTCGTCTGCAAAGGTTTCTCAATACAGAGGATTTGATTTTACCTAACTACTCCTCATTAAAGAAAGTTCAAGCAGGGGTTGGCCTTGTAGATACGTCAGGTGCCGCCGCGCATCCCCAGTTGCAGTATAACCTGGTACAGGAAAAATTGGCAGTTGCTCAAACGCAAAAAGAGCGCACCCTGCTTTCACCTGATCTTGGATTAGGTTATAGTAATATGTCTATTGTAGGTTATCAGTCCAGGGACGGCGTGAGCCAGGAATATTTTAGTGGTGGCGACCGGTTTAGTGCTTTCAACCTCACCCTGGGAATTCCTTTGATCAACAAGGCTACAAAGAGCCGGATAAGGGCAAGCCGGATCAACGAACAGGTAGCCCGTATGCAAACAGAAATTACTGCTCAACGCATAAGATCGGATATAGAGCAGGCGCGTGAAGAAGTAAAGAAGTATCAGAGAAGTCTTGCCTATTACGAACAGGGAGGTTTAAAACAGGCTGAGCTGTTGATCAGCCACGCCAAAGAGGGTTTTGAAAATGGGGAGATCGGCTATGTCGAGTGGACGATGCTGATGAACAATGCCGTCAACATCCAACTGGGATATATTGGTGCTGTAAGCCAATACAACAGGGCATTGATCGAACTTGAATATTTAATTATTAAATAGATTTTATGCGTTATATTATTTTAATCATTATTACTATTGTTCTATTCGCCTGCCAGACCAATGAGCAACCGCAGGCCGTACAACAAGACACTGATGAAAATGTTGTTTCGCTGACGGAAGAGCAAGTTCTGAATGCGGGTATCGAGACAGCAGTGATCGAAAAGCGCCAGTTAAAGGGCGAACTGCAGGTAAATGGCCAGGTGGATGTACCTCCCCAGAATATAGTATCGGTAAGTTTTGCCATGGGAGGTTATCTAAAGCATACCAAGCTGATGCCCGGTATGCATGTGAACAAAGGCGAAGTGATTGCGATGATGGAAGATCCCGCCCTGGTGGAATTGCAACAGGATTACCTGGTTGCCGTATCGAGGATGCAGTTTCTCGAACAGGATTTCAAGCGTCAGCAACTTTTGAATCAGAACAAGGTAAATGCCGACAAAGTTTTGCAGCGTGCGGAGTCAGAGTATAATTCGCAGAAGGTTTTGGTAAGGGGATATGCCGAAAAGCTGAGGCTGATCGGCATCAATCCAGGTAAGTTGAGTGAGGGATCTATTTCACGAACTGTACCGGTATTTTCACCCATCAGTGGGTATGTTTCCAAGGTAAATGTGAACATCGGAAAGTATGTGAATCCCGCGGATGTGTTGTTTGAATTGATCAATCCTGATGATTTGCATGCCGCGCTTACAATATTTGAAAAGGATATCAGCAATGTAAAGACGGGACAACCTGTAATGGTTTCCTTTATCAGTGAGCCGGGAGTTGAATATCCATGCCGGGTTATCCTGGTTACAAGAAATGTCGATGACGATCGAAGCGCACTGGTGCATTGTCATTTTGAACAGAAACCCAAACAGTTGTTGCCGGGTATGTTCTTAAATGCACGTATTGCTGTTAGCGACTCCCTTGCCCTGACGGTTCCAGATGAAGCGGTTGTCAGGTATGGGAGTGGAGAATATGTATTGGCTGTGGAAGGTAAGAATACATACAGGCTGATGGAAGTAAAAACAGGTAGAAGAAATGGGGCATGGGTGGAACTGAACCAGGGTGATTCTGATCTGCAGGGGCGGGAGATCATTGTCAGGAATCCTTATCCCGTATTGTCGGCATTGAAGAATACGGCGGATGAATGATGATAGTAAGTTTGTTTTCCATGGTGCAGGTAAAATTGCATGTGTGCAGTGCGACATTTCCTGTAAATAAAAAGTGAACAAAACAAATTTTTTTCGTTTGCAGCTGGCTTTACATTTGCTACCCCTAAAGAAAGGTTTACGATGGAATTGAAATACGCACAGGAAATCTCGAAGACATTAGGATATTCTTTAAAGCAGGTCGAAAGTATTGCAGGTTTGCATGAGGAAGGTTCAACCATACCTTTTATTGCCCGTTACCGTAAAGAAGCTACCGGTAACCTTGACGAAGTACAGATCGGTGATGTGATAGGAAAGATCAAGTATTTTGAAGAACTGGGTAAAAGAAAAGATACCGTCTTAAAAACGATTGACGGGCTTGGAAAGCTTACCCCGGAATTAAAAAAGCGGATTGAAGATTCAGTGGACGCCACAGAATTGGAAGATATCTATTTGCCGTATAAACCAAAACGTAAGACGAAAGCTTCTGTTGCGATTGAAAAAGGCCTGGAATCGTTGGCTACCGTTTTGTTTGAACAAAAAAATACAGACATTGAAGCAGAGGCCAGCCGGTATATCACCGAGCAGGTAAAAGATACAGCTGATGCTTTGCAGGGCGCCAGGGATATTATCGCCGAATGGGTATCGGAAAATGAACAGGCCCGCAATGCCATACGAAAACTATTCCAGGATACCGCCATGTTCTCATCGCGGGTACTTAGCTCAAAGAAGGATGAGGCGGAAGCGCAGAAATATCGTGATTATTTCGAGTTCGGCGAACCCCTGGCTAAATGTCCATCACACCGCATTCTCGCCATTCGCAGGGGCGAAAAGGAAGGCTTTTTGATCATGTAAATTTCTGTTGAAAAAGAAACGGCTGTTGGATTATTGCAGCAGTTATTTGTTAAATCATCCAGCCCGTCATCGGAACAGGTGAAACTGGCTGTTGAGGATAGTTTCAACCGCCTATTACGTTTTTCCATTGAAACCGAATTCAGGCTGCAAAGCAAAACAAAAGCGGA
>JAEYOL010000029.1 GCA_023411775.1 Bacteroidota bacterium
GTGTTGTTAAAGAAGTCCAAAACTTGGGTGGGCATCACAACGTGTTAGCCGATTTTTCGTTCTTTCACATTGTTATTCAGGGTTGTTGATAATATTTAAAAACGGATATATTCATCCTGGCTTACATTTACGCACTTAAAGAAAATATCTATGTTTGACCTTTTGCAGATTGGCGATTCACTCACACAAGCAGTTCAACAGGATGCAACCGGTGCTGCGGGTAAGACGATCAGTTTTTTTGACCTAATCTATATGGGTGGCTGGATCATGATCCCGCTCGGGCTTATGTTATTGATCACGGTCTATGTTTTTGCCGAACGTTATATAGCTATTCGCCAGGCTTCGAGGATCGACTCCAATTTCATGAACATCATCCGCGATCATATTGTAAGCGGTAATATCACAGCCGCCAGGAGTTTTGCTAAAAATACCAACAACCCGGTTGCGAGGATCATTGATAAAGGTGTGCAGCGCATCGGTAAACCCATCAATGCCATCGAAAGTAGTATGGATAATGTGGGTCAGCTGGAAATGTATAACCTGGAAAAAAATATGGGCGCTTTAACCGTGATCTCGAGAGCGGCCCCCATCTTCGGATTTGTGGGTACACTGATGGGACTGATGCAGCTTTTTTCCCAGATCAACCAGGCAGGTGGTGATATCAACCTGGCCGTTATTTCCCAGGGTATATACACAAAACTTATTACTTCTATTACCGGCCTGGTGATTGGATTGATAGCTTTCCTTTGCTACAATTATTTGCATGCACAGATTCAAAGGACGGCCAATAAAATGGAAGCGGCGGCTGCCGATTTCCTTGATGTATTGCAGGAACCTACCAAGTAAATAAAAGCGGGACATGAATCTTAGAAAAAATTTGACACAGGAATCGGAGGTTTTCACGGACTCGCTCAATGATATCATCTTTATCCTGTTGATGTTCTTCCTCATCATTTCTACCATGGCCAATCCGAATGTGGTCAAGGTAAATAATCCAAGGGGTACCAAGGACACAAAAGCAAAGCAGAATATAGTCGTGTCGATTGATAAGGAACAGAAATTCTATCTTGGTCAAAAGGAAATACCACCAGCTTACCTCGATAGTTTTATCAAGATGGAAGTGGACCGTCTCCGCCAGCAGGTTGATACACCTTCCGTTGTGATCAATGCAGATACGATTTCCTACTATGGTGAGGTCTTCCGGTTAATGCAGGCCGCCAAAAAAGCGGGGGCCAAAGTGGTGGCTAACGTGAGATAAGGATACCAGGTAATTTTCCTATCGTTATTTCCTTAGGTTTTTAGCAGATACTTTAATATTTTGCTCCCAAATCCGTTTCTGTGAAAGGCAAAATATTGATATCAATCTTCTGTTGTATCCTGGTTTTCTCTTCCTGTAGGAAAGATACTGCACCTGGTATCGCCGGTAAATGGCTTAATACCGCGGTTTATACAGACCCGGCCAAAGGAGGCATCGGTTGGAGCAGCGATCTGAAATTTCCCCAGCTGCTTACCCTTGAACAAAATGCAAGATTCTACAGTTTCACAGATGTTCCCGAGGGATCGGGTACTTACCAGTTTCACCGCGCTTCCAGCCAATTGCGTCTCGACTATGAAGCCGGCCAGTTTAATCCTGCGGCAGGCACCCTTGTATATACTGTTGAACACCTGGATACAGACCGAATGGTGACAACGATCGTACATTCAGATGGTTTTGTCTTAAAAAGGGAATATGTCCGGCTGAAGGATTAGTCGGCCCGAACCATTCTTTGCTTTCCCTGCATATCTTTTTTAAGTGTCGCGTTGTAGTCCGCGTTTTCAAATGCTTCTAAGGTCGCTGCACCAAGGTCTTCGTGTATTTCTGCATAGATTTTTCCTCCGGTATTCAAATGTGTTCTACCAAAATTTGCGATGGCTTTATAAAAAACCAAAGCATCGTTATCAGGTACAAATAATGCTGTGGATGGTTCATAGTTCAATACATTGGGCAGCATCGTATGGCGGTTTTCTTCCGGCACATAGGGCGGATTACTCACGATGATGTCGAATGAGGGCAGTTTATGCCAATGTGATGGATCAAGGAAGTCCAATTCGATAAAGTTAACTTCAAGTCCCAGTAGTTTGGAGTTTTTGCCTGCTATGTCCAATGCGCCTGGACTTATATCACAACTCCAGACATCCGCTTTTCCCAGCCTTTTTTTCAGGGCGAGCGCTATGCAGCCACTGCCTGTGCCGATATCCAGGATCGATAAACTATCGATAGGGAACCTGCAGTCGGAAATGATCCATTCTACCAGTTCTTCTGTTTCGGGCCTCGGGATCAAAACTTTTTCGTTTACATAAAACTTCAGGCCACAAAACCAGGCTTCATTCAAAACATATTGCACGGGTTCATGTTGTAAAAGGCGGTCAAGGTGCTGTTCCATTGCAGCTTGTTCTGACGCATCGAGTTTCTTGTCACTAGCATTAATACGTTCCGATTTTTTGAAACCCGTGAGACTTTCTACCACCCAGTCTGCAATGGCGCCAGCTTCTCCTGACTCATATATTGATCCGAGTTTTGTTGTCAAATAAGTTTGTGCTTCCCTTGTTGTCATACCAACAAACATACAATTATCAGGGGAGTAATGGGGAAACCCGTTCGGGTGGGGTGTATTCCACCTTTTCACTTAAACATCGGGAAGCGCAGGTTAACCTTTTAACCCTAGTAAAAATCCATTCTTAAAAAAGTATCCAACCTTATTTCCTTATCCCACTGAAAAATAAGGTAATAAGGTTGTTTCCTATTGTACTTTTATATTACTTAGGTAATAAGGTCATCATCCCAGCTGAATTAAAAATCTTTTTACCAGTTAAAGCAAAAATTTGAATTGCCCGCAGCCGGTTCCTGCTGCGTCAAACCTAGTGCCGGAAGATTTATATTTGCAGGTTATTCATTATCGGTCTTGACAGTTCATGAAAAATATATGTACCGCTGCCTGGAGCTCGCACAGCGAGGCGCAGGCTACACCGCACCTAATCCCATGGTAGGCGCGGTACTGGTGCATAAAAACAGAATTATAGGTGAGGGATATCATCATGTGTACGGCGAGGCCCATGCCGAGGTCAATTGTATTGATTCGGTAAAGGAGGAAGATAAAGGATTGTTGAGTGAGTCAACCTTATACGTATCACTTGAACCCTGCGCTCATTTTGGAAAAACACCACCCTGTGCGGACCTTGTGATCCAGTCAAAAGTTCCGGAATGTATCATTGCCTGCCGCGATCCGTTTAATGAAGTGAATGGGAAGGGAATTGAAAAACTTATCAATGCAGGTATAAAAGTTCAAACAAATATACTGGAAGCAGAGGCGCGTCACCTGAACAGGCGTTTCTTTACGTTTCATACAAAACACCGGCCTTATATAATGCTTAAGTGGGCGCAGACTGCAGATGGCATCATCGGCACACCGTTGCCGGATAAAAATGGTAAGCAGCAAAGATTAATGATCAGCAACGAATACAGTAGCCGGTTAGTTCACCAATGGCGAAGCGAGGAAGCTTCGATACTGGTAGGTACCAACACGGCAATCATGGACAATCCCGAGCTGACAAACAGGTGGTGGAAGGGCAACTCTCCTGTGCGGTTAGTTGTGGACATGGATCTTAGCCTGCCACGGTCACTAAAAATTTTTAATGGTGATCACCCCACTATTATATTCAACACCCTCCGGCATGATGAAAAAAGTAACCCGGCCTATTACCAGGTCGCCACTGATTCAGAACTGGTGCACCAGGTCTGTAATGCTTTGTACCAACTGAAAATCCAGAGTGTGATGGTAGAAGGTGGAGCCCGGCTTTTGCAATCATTTATCGACGCCGGTGTGTGGGATGAAGCCCGTGTGATCAGCAACCGCGAGTTATTTGCAGCGGGACATGAAGTCAAGGGTTTGCCAGCGCCCGAGTTGTCAGCGGCAAGGAAAGCGAACGAAGTAAATCTGCTTAGCGATACAATCGAATATTTTGTACCCCTGCATGAAAATCTCTGAACAAATAATCATGAATCCCGATTATTATTTTACGATCGAACAACCAGCCACCGCGGAATTCCGGGACAGGGGTAGTAAGTTTATTGGTTATGCTTTTCCTGTAAATGATATCAATGAGTTTAAAGAAAAGCTGGCTGCTGTAAAGAAAGATCATCCCAAAGCCACGCATCATTGTTTTGCCTATCGTATCGGGCTAGATGGATCTACATTTCGTGTCAGTGATGACGGAGAGCCATCAGGTAGCGCGGGTCGCCCCATCCTGGGACAGATAGACAGCAAGCAGTCAACAAATGTACTGATCATCGTAGTACGTTATTTTGGTGGCACATTACTGGGTGTGCCGGGATTGATCAACGCCTACAAAACAACTGCTGCATTGGTTTTACAGGTTACTCCACTGGTACAAAAGCCTGTTCTTGTTCCGTACCGTTTACAATTTGATTATACGCAGATGAACGACGTAATGATGATCTCTAAACAGTTTGACTGCCAGGTGATGAAGCAGGAAATGAATTTGTTTTGTACCATGCAGATCGGAATTCCCAAAAACCGACTCGAAGATGTGCTATACAAATTGAAGGAACTGCGGTCTGTTGAGCTGGATAAGGTTTAGTTTCTCTTTCGGAAACATGGTCAAGATTCTAATACAATACCACTCTGCACATGCTGTGCGAAAATATGAAACTGCATAGTCGTAGAAAGTGCGTAACTTAATGGTACAAAAGCTCTTTTTATGAATCACAGGAATCAACACATCGTGTCGCGCCTGGCCATATGGCTGCTGGCAGTAGTAATGATCCTATTTGGCATTCAACATTTCAGGTATCCTGATGTTTTTGCCAATTTTGTTCCTCCTTTTTTACCTGGAGGGGAACTATGGGTTTATTTTGTTGGTGTGGCGTTCATCCTGGCGGCGATCTCTTTTATCACAAACCGTTTCGTAGCGATTGCCGGTTATTTGCTTGCGGCTTTGTTGTTAATTTTTATCATCACCATCCACTGGCCCAATTTCAGGGATGCAAGCAGCGTAGAGAACAGCCAACAAACACTTGCCAACATGTTGAAAGACCTGGCGATCGCAGCCTTTGCGCTCTATGTAGCCAGCAATGCACGACACCAGCGGGTTAGTATTGCTGAATAACCCGAATTTTCCACCACTGTTAATGAGAGTCATAGCTACGGGACAGTTACCCGGTGGATAACTATTGCAATCACTAGTCGATTGGGCTTAGATAGTTTCTGTCAATTGCAAAACAAATTAATTCATGCTCCCATCCAGGATCATTTTTTGAATACAATCGTTTTACCTGTCCGGGCCGACTCCCTCGCAGCGTCGAGGATGCGCATGACCATGACATTATTTTCGAGAGAATAAAGTCCATTTTCCGGCACCTGTATTTTATTTCGCAGCACATCGGCAAAATAGGAGATGGGATCTTCATAAAC
>JAEYOL010000057.1 GCA_023411775.1 Bacteroidota bacterium
CGGAGCCGCCAGCGTCTGACGTCCACGTCTGACGCGATGAGGCAATCAGGAGTCATCAGTCGGGAGTCGGAGCCACGGTGAGGCAGTCAGTAGTCATCAGTCGGGAGTCGAAGCCGCCAGCGTCTGACGCGCGGATGCAATCCGGATCGAGTAACTTCATAAAAAACCAAAGCATGAACTCAACCAATCTCCCCTTTATCACGAGGCTCTGCCTGCACCTGGTGAGTATTTATATCCTGGGTCTGCTAATCTATGCCGGTGCAGATATCATTATGCCGATTTGTTTTGCCATCCTGCTGGCCATGCTTTTGTTGCCGGTAGTTAACTGGCTGATACGGCGGAAACTGCCGGATGTGCTTGCCATCATCCTCGCGATACTGTTGGCCACTTTATTTATTGGTGGCATAATATATTTTCTTTCTTCCCAGGTAGCCAGTTTTATGTCGGACCTACCTACTATCGAACAAAAATTATCACAACATATTTCCACTTTGCAAGGCTGGATCAACGAACAGCTTAATATCAGCATGAAACAACAGGATGCCGCGGTGGAGAGTGCTAAGGAAAATATTCAAAACAACCCGGGAGGTATGGGAACGGCTTTGATGGGTGTGGCCGGCACGCTGGTCATGTTGATCCTTCTGCCGATTTATACTTTTCTCCTTCTGTATTATCGCAAGTTGATCCGTAAATTCTTCCTCGACGTATTCAGCAGCCGGCATAAAGAACAGGTAGAAGGGGTACTGAGCGATTCAAAAACCATTGTGCAGGGATATATGGTTGGATTGCTATTGGAACTGGCGATTGTGACAGTGCTCAACACGGTTGGTTTTCTAGTCATCGGTATAGAATATGCGATATTCCTTGGCCTGCTGGCAGCGGTGTTGAACCTGATTCCCTATATCGGTATGCTGGTGGCAACCGTCCTTTGCATGGCGGTAACACTCACCACGTCTGATAACCTTTCCGATGTTTTGTGGGTGGGTGCTATACTGATCGCTGTGCAGTTTATTGATAATAATTTCATCATGCCTTATGTGGTAAGCACCAAAGTGCGCATCAATGCACTGGTGACGATCATCGGGGTACTCATCGGTGGAGCGCTGGCGGGCATATCAGGTATGTTTCTTTCCATTCCCGCCATTGCCATCCTGAAAGCAATCTTTGACCGGGTAGACAGCCTAAAACCCTGGGGTTTATTGTTAGGAGATGAACAGAAAAAAGTCGGCGGCAGGTCGCCTAAAAAGCAAAAGTCATAACCAATAAAGAAGCGGTCCCTGGAAAAGGACCGCCGGTTCTACGAATGCTTATTCGTATATACTGCTATAGAACTTCCCTGGATACTGTGCAGGTTTAACGGGTTAGATGATCGTGTATTCTTTGATCAGTTCCATTATGCCATCCTGCACCCTTAATTTTTTCCAGCACTTATCATCAGTGAGCTCGATCAAATGCACCAGCTTCCCCGCGGTACGTACCTCGCTCACATGCGTGATCCTGAAATCCAGGTAGTACACACTTTTCACGAGGTCTTTTAATTGTGGTGAAAGAAACTTTCCCGGATATGATATCACGTCGTAGAGAAACCGGCCACGGCCATTGTAAAAGCTTCTCCCTTTCTTGCCGTCCTGGTTATAATAAACAAAAAAGCCATTACGCTCATCAAACCATTGGATATTGTCGACATGTTTATGATGCCTGAGAAAATTTTTTTCTGCTTTTAACCGCGCCACGGGATTTGAGCCGGGTTTATCCACTATTGTACTGGCTTTGCGTTGTTCCGGCCCAGTAGTGAAAGCAGCCGGCTGCGCGAGTGCGAGGGCCTGCATCATCACAACAAGGCTCATCACAAGAATGATTTTTTTCATATTATAAAGTTTAAGGTGATCACCCCAAAACTAGTTTGCCGAATGAAGGCAGATTTTTTTATTCGCCCGCATGCCATAATTACGGGTGAATTAGCAGGATGCGCATGAGATTTGAAAAATAGCGTCGACGAATGGCATTCGTCTTCAAAACAAAGTTTTGTATTGTTCTTAACGAGGCTTGGTGTTCCTTCTGCTCAGGGATTTAATAATTTTATAACCATGTCATGAGCATGCAGGAATTCATTTTTTCAGAAAAAGCTGCATTTCGCAACAAACGCCATCTTGCATTTTTTGGCGTACTGGGCATTGCATTTTTTTTGCAAAGCATCGTACCTGGCAATTCAATCTATTCAACTGCCTTTTTCAGCTTTTGCTGCTTTTTCCCTACCTGCATTTTCTCGACTTATGCCTGTATTTATTTGTTCTACCCATACTTTCTACAGCATAAAAAATACCTGCTATTTTTTCTGGGCTTTATCGCCCTCAGCTTATTCTGTTTATTCATCAACTACCATGCTGCCGGCTTATTCCTCGACCTGGCAGATGATTTTGGCAAACCGGGTAATTCGTTTTCCAAACGGATGAACCTCTCTTTTATTAATACTTCACATGCCCTGATCATCGGTGGTTTAGGCCTCGGAATTAAGCTGGCAAAAAATATCTACCTGCGTCAAAAAGAAAATTCCCTGTTATCCAGGCAAAAGATCATCACCGACCTCCGGCTGGAGAAGGCCAGGATCTATCCACGATTGCTCAACCAGTCGCTGGAAAACCTTCGTACCGGTATCAACACCGGTTCAATAAATGCGTCCACGCAACTATTAAAAGTATCAGAGCTGCTGAGCTACATACTGTATGACAACGAAGAAAAATGGGTTTTACTGGAAAAAGAACTGGATATGATTAAGCACCTGATCGATATCCAGCAGGATGGACGGCAAGGGCAACCGCAATTACATATTAATCTCAGCGGCGACCCTTCCGGTAAGCTGATCGTGCCTATGACATTATTTCCCCTTATGGAGAACTTCTTTAAAATACTGGATGATAAAACAACCGATATTGACAGCGTTAGCCTCGACCTGTATATTAAAAACAAAGACCTGGACCTGAGACTGGCCATTTCAAAAACACCGGATCAGTTGCCCGTTAAGCAGTGGATAAAAGTATTCTCAAACACCTGCCAGCGGCTCGAGGCCTTACATCCTGGTGGGTGCAGTGTGAAGATCGTCAATGAAGACAAAATATTTATCGTCCTTTTAAGTGTGATGATCAAATCATCGGAAGACGGACCAGGTGAACTTAACCATTCAACACGGGTAACTTATGAAACTGCGTAACCTGATACTTTCGGACCACCCGTCCTACCGCGTTACCAGGCACCTGTTGTTCTGGACGGTGCGGTTTTTCCTGATATTTATTTATTCTTATGGTTCTTCTTTTTTAAGTTTTCTTACTTCCGGCGAAACCCTCTATATCTACGACCTTGAAGAATGTATGCAGGTGGGCGGTTACCGGCTGTTGCTGGATATGTTCTTTTGTTACACGGTGATATATTGGCTGATGCCGTCGTACTTATATAAAAAACGATATTCCAGTTTTGCATTATTGCTGGTGGCAGAAATGGTTGTGGTTTTTCTCCTGAGTACTCTTTTTATCACCTACTATTATAACCTGGCCGCCCAGGGGCCGAAATTTTACCATGTTATCTGGCTTCATGCCATTCATTATATCATGGGCGGCTCTCCTGTGGTTTGCATTGGTTTTTTAGGTATAAGGCTGTTAAAAACCTGGTACAGGGAAGAAGAAAAAAAAATCGCGATCACCCGTGAACATGCCAAGGCCGAATTGCAATTATTAAAAGCCCAGATTCATCCGCATTTTCTTTTCAATACACTGAATAATATCTATTCATTCACCCTGGCCGACCGTGATCGTGCCGCGAAACTTGCCGATCAGCTTTCTGGTATGATGGATTACATGAGTGTAGAAGGAGAAAAGGAATGGGTACCGGTGGAAAAAGAAATACGCCTGATAGAAGACTATATGAGCCTGGAAAAGGTACGATACGATCAACGACTTGATATCAGTATTGACATCACCGGCGATTTTCAAAACAAATTGATAGCGCCATTGCTGCTGATTCCCTTCGCAGAAAACTGCTTCAAACACGGTGCGAGCCTCATGCGGGGTAAACAATGGGTGAAGTTAATGATCAGCATACAGGACGACATGCTCAACTTTGAACTCAGCAATAGTAAACCTGCATCCTCTCCGGTCCGTCATCAAAAAAACGGGATCGGCCTTGCGAATGTTAAAAAAAGGTTACAACTGATCTACCCTGATAAACACAGCCTGCATATCGAATCGACAGATACAGTATATAAGGTAAATTTGAAAGTGAAACTGCTAAAGCAACCGGTTAGCATTTCCCAGGGTATCACCGGTTATCAGACTCAACCGCTTTCCTATGCCTGAAAAGAAGATCATTTGCCTGGCTGTAGACGATGAACCGCCTGCACTCGAAGTGCTGAAAAAATATATTCATTCTGTTCAAACACTGGAATTGGCGGGCACCTGTGCCGATGCGATCGAAGCAAATATTTTTCTCCAGCAAAACCCTGTTGACCTGGTTTTCCTTGATATAAAAATGCCCGAATTACTCGGAACCGATTTTATCAAAACATTAAAAAACCCACCAGCGGTGATCTTTACGACGGCCTATCGAAAATTTGCAGTTGAAGGTTTCGAACTGGATGCGGTGGATTACCTGCTGAAACCGATCTCTTTTGAACGTTTTTTGAAAGCTGTAAACAAGGTGATGGAAATGCAGCTATTTACTCCAAACCTTGTAAGCACTCCCATTAATACAGAGCCCCCGCCTTCAACAGCATCGGATTCTATCTATTTTCGCAGCGATCGCAAGATGGTGAAAGTATCGATGGATGATATCCTTTACGTGGAAAGCCTGAAGGATTATATTAAAGTGGTGACGAAATACAAGACCATTATTACCAAGCATGCGATCTCTTCTCTCGAAGAAAGCCTCCCAAAGAACAATTTTCTCCGTATTCACCGCTCCTTTATCGTGGCATTGAACAAGATCGACTCTTATAGCAGTGAGCTCGTAGAAGTTGGAAAAAAGGAATTGCCTATCAGTCGTATGTATCGCTACGAGGTTGAAAAAGTATTGCAACATAAAAAACACTTGCTGTGAATTTGTTGTGCTGTACACGGTATACAACAAAAGGCAACAGGCAACCGGTTCATTATCAGACCGGTCAAAATAGTTTCAGCTTTAACGCATTAAATCACTATCTTCACAGACGTGTTAAAAGTACTTTCAACATTCAGTCCTGATCAGCTTCAATTCTTACTCTTCCTCCAGTAATAGTTAATCTCCTCTTTACTTTTTGCTGCAGTCCTTTTTCACGGGTATTTATTTTGTTTTATTTAAATTATTGTTTTATGAACATGTACGTTTCAAACCTGAGTTTTCAAACCACAGATGAAGACCTGAAAAAGTTATTTAGCCAGTATGGTGAGGTTTCATCTGCAAAAGTCATTACTGACAGGGAAACCGGTCGTAGCCGCGGTTTCGGGTTTGTAGAAATGAGTTCCGACTCACAGGCCAACGAAGCTATCAAAGAGCTTAACAACAAAGATGTCCAGGGTCGAACCATGGGCGTTTCTGTTGCCCGCGAAAAAGCTCCACGCTCTGACAACAGGAGATGGTAATAACTTAACCGATAGTTAATGTATAAGAGCCTTCGGGCTCTTTTTTGTTTATGCACCCCCAATTGCTTATCTTTGCAATCAAATTTGAGTTATATCGCGCTTGTAAGCAAACAATAGCCTCTCTCATTCCTGCTATTAATTACACCTGCATTTTTCTCAAAGACAAAACCGTTATTCCTGTCCGTTCAAGTTTTCAATTTCAGGAATAAGCCAACGGCATTCAAATATTTCATCACACCCTAAATAACTTAATTGACTATGACCTCTGAAATGATTGAAAAGTTTGTAGCACCCAGGATCTCAAATGGCGAAGCAGTGAATATTCATTTTAAAGACCGCCATACCGTAACCGGATTGTTTATTCACACCGGCGACTATGAAGAGCTGAAGTCAAAGAATTTCTGGAGAATTGTAAGCAACCAGCACGTGAGTAAATGGGAACAAACAAAAGATATCAATCTCACTCGTTTGTTCAACGGAGCATCCTTTACCCGTCTTTCAGAAGATAAAAACTAAAAAACAAGAGTTTACAATATGGCAACAAGCTGGAATAAAAAAGAAAGAGAAAATAAAAAACAACAACACCGCAAACAGAAGGAAGAAAAACGTCTTGAAAGAAAGCAACAGGCCAAAAAGGGTCAAAGCCTGGACGATATGATGGCCTACCTTGATGAAGACGGCAATCTTACTTCCACACCTCCCGACCCGGCCAAACGTACGGTTATCAACGCGGAGGATATCGAGATCGGCGTTCCCAAGCAAAGGGAATTGGATCCGTCCGAACTGATCCGGAAAGGCGTGATCACATTCTTCAACCAGGAGAAGGGTTATGGCTTTATCCGGGACAAACAGACCACGGAAAGCATTTTTGTACATATCAATGCCAGCCGTGATGAATTAAAGGAAAACAATATCGTAGAATTCGAAGTGGAAAAAGGCCCCCGCGGTTTGCAGGCGGTTAACGTTAAACTTTCGAGTTAGTCTAAATCTGAGTATTCGGCTTTAATACTTACTCGATTCCCTGCACGGCGCTCATCGCTCGCAGCTCATATCTAACAGCTTACCCTCAACCTAAACCTAAACCTAAACCTTAACCTCCACCTTCATCCCCGTTTTCGCCGCCAGGAAAATCGCTTCAATGATCTTAAGGTCTTTCAGACCTTCTTTTCCATCAACTGGTACCTCAGGCTGATGGCCATCCTGGATAATTCGCGCCATTTCATCCATTTGAACCGTTTGATGGGTCACATGCGGAAGGCTTAATTCTCCTTTATGAGTTCGCCCCTTAATAGGTCCATAACCCGTAGCCGGCTGCAGTTCAGCGAAACCTTTATCTCCATTTAGGAAAAAGCGATCGAGGTGACTCATGGCATAAGTAGACAGGCATGAGGCGACCGCCCCACTGGGAAAACCAAGCTGGAACTGAATCGTCTCATCCACACCCGGTTTGAATTTTTCGTGATCCGTTTTCGTTTCCTGCGCGGTGACCCACACCGGTTCTTCACCCACCATATACCTTGCGCCATTCACAGAATAAATCCCGATGTCCATCATGGCACCGCCGCCCGCCAGTTCTTTATTCAGTCGCCATTGATTAGGATTGCCGATCCTGAAACCACTTAGCCCCTGGAAAAATAAAACCTTACCCAACTCGCCCTGCTTACGCATGCGAATGACCTCAAGCGTATTGGCTTCGAAGTGCATACGGTAACCTATCAGCAATTTTACTTTTGCCTTTTCACAGGCATCCACCATCTCCTGCCCTTCCTTAACGGATATGGCCATGGGTTTTTCACAGATCACGTGTTTGCCGGCACGTGCGCAACGGATCACCTGGTCATGGTGGAGCGAATTTGGTGTGATCACATACACGGCATCGATATCAGGATTATTTTTCAGGTTGTCGAAATTCTCATAATTGTAGCAATTCTTTGCCGGGATACCATACTTCTGCTGCCAGCTTTCGAGCTTTGAAGGTGTTCCGCTGACAGCACCTACCAAACGTGCCCTTTTACATGCCTGCATGGCATCCGCAACGCGGGTGGCATAACCGCCCAGTCCCATAAGGGCGACTCGTAGTGGTTGTTGTTGATTAGGATTTAGAATGACATTCTGTGGTAGTATATCCCAATTATCAAGCAGGGATACGCCAATGGCTGTTGCAGTAATTTTTTGCAAAAAATTGCGGCGAGAATTCATATGCTGGTTATTGGTTGAAGAAGGTTAATGTATCCTGAAGTTAACAATTCAGCGCGACAAAAGCATCGATGCTCGGACTGGTGTATTTCAAAAATTCGCTTTAGCTGGTGATAAGCCTTGTCATAGCAGCAGTGAAAACCTTATTACCCTGGTAACACAAAAACCTATACAGAAAACAACCTTATTACCTTATTTTTCAGTGGATAAGGGAATAAGGTGGGAGTTTTTGAAACTGACTTTTTACTAAGGTAATAAGGTTGACCGAAGGTTCCTGTTGTTAACAGGATAAATTGATTTAAGTAAAAATTTGAATTACACCCACAAACTTTGAAGTAGATGCCATAAACCTGCTGTTTACTTTTTTTTGATTTTCGGGGTTTTCTTTTTGCTTAACTTCAGGTACCAAAAAAAATAGCCATGCCTGTTTTTAACCTCCGTGTCAATGGCAAAGACTATAATGTCGATGTAGCTGCCGATACACCTATTCTTTGGGTGCTACGTGATCACCTCGATTTAGTAGGGACTAAATATGGGTGCGGCGTAGCGCAGTGTGGTGCCTGTACTATACACCTTGACGGAAACCCTGTTCGATCCTGTACCCTTCCTGTATCAGTTGTGGAATCCATGGAGATCACAACTATTGAAGGGCTCTCTGCCGATGGTGACCACCCGGTGCAAAAAGCATGGGAACAATCGGATGTACCTCAATGTGGTTATTGCCAGGCCGGGCAGATCATGACTGCAGCCGCTTTATTAAAGCGAAAGCCTAAACCAACTGACCAGGAAATCAACGACGCGATGAATGGAAATCTTTGTCGCTGCTGTGCCTATCACCGCATCCGTGACGCCGTGAAACTGGCCAGCACAATGGCTTAGCAAACCAGTATCAATATATAAATTACTGATTACTTCCAACGATATTATCGCGACATCACCAGTAAAATCAAACCAATGACAACCTTTTCAAAAACCAGCCGGAGGGATTTTTTAAAAATTACTTCTATGACCGGTGGTGGTTTGCTGCTGGGCTTTAGCTGGTTCAGTGCCGAAGCAGGAACTCCTACGATCATCAATCCTAACCAATTTGCGGGTTCGCTGGATTTTAATAGCTATCTGTCCATCGCCACAGATGGCACCATCACTATTTACTCCCCCAACCCGGAACTGGGTCAGAATATCATGACTTCTTTTCCAATGATCGTGGCGGAGGAGCTTGATGCCGACTGGACAAAAATAAAAGTGAAACAGGCGCCCTTTGATCCAAAAAAATTTGAGCGGCAACTCACAGGTGGTAGTGGCGCGATCCCGCATTCCTGGAAAAGGCTTCGAAATGCCGGTGCTACTGCCCGATACCTGCTCATAGCTGCTGCTGCAAATCGATGGAATGTAGACGCAGCAGAATGCACAACAAGCGATGGGTTTGTGCTACACACAAAATCGAACAGGAAAGCCGGTTATGGAGAACTGGCAGAAGAGGCTTCAAAAATGACTCCACCGGAGTCAGTAACACTGAAAGATCGCAAAGATTTTAAGATCATTGGCAAGCCGCTTGGCAACCTGGAGATCAAAAACATCATCACCGGTAAACCCATATTCGGTTCCGATTTTAAACGTGATGGAATGGTACTGGCGATGGTGCAACGTCCCCCTGCTTTCGGTTCTAAAATAAAATCCGTTGATGCTTCGGCGGCGAAAGCGATGCCCGGCATTCTTGACGTTATCACTTTCAAAAATAATGTTGCGGTGATCGGCATATCCACCTGGGAGATCATGAAGGCAAGAAAGGTGTTGAAAGTGGAATATGAAAAAGACGGCAACCTGGAAAGTACCGCCGACCATGACCAGTTATTCATTTCGATGCTCAACAGCAAGGAAGCAAAAGTTCGCCGGCAGGATGGAGATGTGGAAACAGCGTTTAAGAATGCTGCGAAGGTGATCACCAGTGAATTCCAGTGTCCATTTATTCCACATAGCCCCATGGAGCCGATGAACTTCTTCGCGGATGTAAGAGAAGACGGTGTGGAACTGGTAGGGCCAACGCAAACGCCGGGTAGCGCCCGCACCGCGGTGGCAAAACTTTTGAACATCCCTGAAGAGAAAGTAACGGTTGATATAACCCGACTGGGTGGAGGTTTTGGAAGGCGTTTGAAATTTGATTTTGCCCTGGAGGCCGCCGAGATCTCAAGCATACTAAAGAAACCGGTGAAGCTTCTCTGGACCCGTGAGGATGATACCATGGGTGGAAGTTACCGCCCGGCGGTCAGGTACCGTTTTGAAGCCGCCCTGGATGGTAAAGGCAATCTCATCGGTTACAAATTACGTGGAGTGGGTATCAACCAAAACAACTCCACCCGTGAAGACAATTTTCCTTCCGGGGCGGTTGACAACCTGCTGATCGATACCGTTGAACATATCTCACCCATCACCACAGGTGCATGGAGAGCTCCGGTCACCAATTTCCTTGCTTTCGCAGAACAAAGTTTTTTAGATGAAGTAGCTGTAGCAGCGGGCAAAGATCCCGTTCAGTTCCGACTGGAACTCCTGCAAAAAGCCCGGACAAATCCAGTTGGCGCTATCAAGTATAATATTGATCGTATGGAAACGGTGATCAGGCAGGCCGCGGAAAAATCTGGCTGGGGAAAAAAGAAAGGAGTATCCCAGGGCTTTAGTGTATACTTTTCTCATGCATCTTATGTAGCCCAGGTTTGCGACGTAGTCATGAAAGCCGGTAAGCCTGTTGTTCAAAAAATATATGCCGTTTCCGATTGTGGTGAAGTGATCAATAAGAGTGGCGCCCTGCAACAGGTTATGGGCGGCATCGTAGATGGTTATGGCCATGCCATGTTTGGAAAACTAAGTTTTAAAGATGGTGTGCCACAGGAAAACAATTTTGGCGCTTACAGGATCATTCGCATGAAGGAAGTGCCCGAAGTAGAAGCGCATTTTGTAGACAATGGCATCGATCCTACAGGCCTTGGTGAGCCCGCCCTCCCACCTACCGGTGGTGCAGTGGCCAATGCAATTTATAAAGCAACCGGAATAAGGATGAGAAAACAACCATTTATCGAAGAGCCGCCATTCCGGGCCGCTAAAGGATTTTAGTAGTATCGTTATTAGCATTCATTGCTACCTGCATTTGTCGTTTAAAAAAATTAAACTCCCGGCATATGAAAAAGTCCGCGTTTTATTTATCGAAGCTGGTAATTGGCTTCGCTTTAATCTGCTTCATTTTATTTATCTCGGTCCAGGATGCGGCGGCACAGAAGTCCGCTATGGAAATGGTGAAGGACGCTAAGAAAGGTATTGAGAATCTCAGCATTCAACAGGCAAAGGAAGAAATGGCAGACCCGGGTGTTGTACTGATTGATATTCGCGAATCAGAAGAGTTGAAACAGGGAAAAATCCCAGGTGCAGTACATGCACCAAGAGGTATGCTTGAATTTTATGCTGATTCCACGCTACCCTATCACAAACCTGAATTCAGCAAAAACAAACGTATTGTATTGTATTGCGCTACCAGCGGACGTTCAGCACTGGCTGTTCAAACCCTGAAGGCGATGGGATTTACGAATGTGGCACATATTGATGGTGGCTTCAAAGCCTGGAAAGAAGCCGGGCTTCCCGTCGATCAGAAGGATAAGTGATGCATTTCTCAAAGAGAAAATGCCACTACATGATCACCAAGTTTAGTGCCCAGTTTACCATGACCTCCTGCCGCGATCACGACATATTGCTTACCGTTCCATTCATAAGACATTGGTGTGGCTTGTCCGCCAGCCGGTAAAACAGTCTGCCAGAGTATTTCGCCATTAGAAATATCAAATGCACGAAGAATATTGTCCATCGCAGAAGCGATAAACACGAGTCCGCCCGCCGTAGTGATCGCGCCGCCGAGATTTACCGAACCCCATTTTTCCGCACCGGGATATTTTGCCGGATCCGCCATAATGCCCAATGGCACTTCCCATTTTAACTGGCCCGAACCCAGGTCAACTGCAGCGAGTGTACCCCATGGTGGTTTTGTTTGCATCAGGAACTCGCCATTCTCAATCGTAAAAAGATACTCACGGCTCATCACATAAGGAGTACCATCCTGTGGTGCAACCTCTGCTCTTGGTAAAGCTGTATTAACAGACCTGGTTGTATTTTCTGTTTTTGGAAAAAGCGTGATGAGCGCTGCCAACTGGTTCACATTGGCGACAAGCAGGTTATTGACCGGATCAAAGCTGGCACCACTCCAGTTCATTCCTCCTACATTACCGGGGGTGATGATGCTCCCCTGTAAAGACGGTGGTGTAAAGATTCCCTCATTACGATGTCGATTGATCCTGTCTTTTGCCTTTTGCAGCAATTCGGGTGTAGGCCCCCATGCATCTGCTTCCGTTACTTTTTGTAAGCCAAGAGCAGGCAATTGCTTGGGAAAAGGTTGTGTGAGAGCAGCGATCTCCCCCGGTACATCTGATTTTGGAACTGCTCTTTCTTCTATTGGGAAAATATGTTCACCCGTTTTGCGGTTGAGTACAAAGATGTGACCCATCTTTGTGACAACGATAACAGCCGGAACCTTGACGCCATTGCGATCAATATCAGCCAGCACAGGTTGTGCCGGGAGATCGTAATCCCAGATATCATGATGCACGGCCTGGAAATGCCATACTACTTTACCTGTTGAGGCCTGTATTGCTACGAGTGAATTTGCATAAAGATTATCACCTATTCTTTCACCACCATAATAATCTGTGCTGGGACATGATGTGGGTACATAGACCATATCCGATTGGGGATCGGCAGAGATGGGTGCCCAGGCATTAGCCCCACCAGTTACGGCGATCTTTTCTCCTTTCCAGGTCTCAAAACCCGGATCACCTGGTTTACGTGGAATAGGATCCCATGACCAAACCAGCTCACCCGTACGTGCATGATATGCGCGTACTACACCTGCTGGAAATTCAATGCGTGTATTATCTCCCATTGTAGATCCAACCACCACCAGTTCATTGATCACGGCCGGCGGTGAAGTCACCTGGATCCGACCAACGCCTTCATTCAGGTCAATTGTTCCCTTTTTGCCAAAACCCGGAACCGGCTTACCCGTCCTGGCGTCAAGGGCAATCAGCCGTCCATCGATGGTAGCCGCAAACAGGCGCATATAACCCTGTTCGCCAGGTTTCAACTTTGGATCTATCCATTTCGAAACACCTCTTGAAGTCACCTCCGAATACCCGGCTTTCAGGTTCACCTGTGGATCGTAGACCCATTTTTCTTTACCGGTAACAGCGTCAATAGCAATAACACGATTGGTGGGTGTACTCACATAAAGAATACCATCGATCATGAGCGGTGTGGCTTCAAACGCGGCTTTTGACGCCATCTCCGTTTTTTTATACGTATCCAGTTCACCCGTTTGGTAAGTCCAGGCCGGTTTGAGGTTTTTTACATTGCCGGCATTGATCTGTGTGAGCGGAGAATGACGCATGCCACCGGGATCATTGCCATAATTGGCCCATTGACCCGACGCATTTAATTGCTTTTCTCTTTCAGCATGCAGGTTTTGCTGGGCATCCGATGAACACCCCAGAAAAACAAGTCCACAGAAAATAAATATATTTCTCATGACCGGGCATTTTAAAGTTTTTTACTTAATAAAACTTTGATACAGGCAGTTAACCGCTTTGCGGATCACAGTATTAAATCCGTCAGTATAGCCAGGGTGACAACCATTCGAGATCACAACAATACCCCATTTGTCCTTTGGATGAAAATACATAGCGCTATAAAGTCCGTATGCAGAGCCTGTATGACCTTTTAGCTTTTCACCTTGTACAAGTCTTTCCGTAGTACCAATGGCCAATCCATATCCTTCCGGTGATAATGAAGTTTGCATCTGGCTGGAGCTTTTTTTAGAAATGATCCGTTTTCCCCTGTGTTTACCCTGCTTCATGTGCATGATCATATATTCAGCCAGGTCTTTAGCAGATATCTTCATTCCGCCGGTTGGCGAAAAAATGGGAGTACTGTAACCCATCACATAGTTTGCGATCTCTTCTGTACGTGGTGCATAGGCAGCTGGCATGTAGTCAAACTGCTTTGTATCGCCATTGTATTCATAAATACTGGCAAACCTGGTACTGTCGAGTGAAGCGATCCAGTAGCCTGCATATAATTTCAAGGGATCGAGAATATGTCGCTTTATATATTGGTCAAAACGCTCACCGGATACTTTTTCTATAATGGTACCCGTCATATTGTAATTCAGATTACAATACCTGTATTTTGTGCCAGGCTCCCAGTCGCTATAGCATTTTGCCCAATCGGGGTTCTTGTCAGGATTGATGGCATCAAGCGTAAAATATCCCTGGCTGTCATTGATACTGGAAAGATGCGACAATACCATGCGCAAGGTGATCACTTTATCAGGGAACAGCGGATTTCGCACTTTAAACCCAACGAGGTCGCCGATATCATCATCGAGTGAGAGTTTTTTATCTTCTACCAGTTGCATGACGGCGGTAGCAGAAAATGATTTTGAAATAGATGCGATCCTGAAAATATTTTCATTGGTCAACGGTTCTTTTGTCGCCAGGTTCTTCCAGCCAAAAGAATGATTATATACTACTTTATTTTTCTTCACTACAGCCACCGAAAGGCCTACAACCTCGGACTGGCTCATCATTTCTGCGATGCAGGCTTCCGCCCGGTTTGATTGTGCAAAGCTTGTTTGTGCAATGGATGAGAGGAGAAAAACTGCGGCGATGAGTCTTACATTCATGAAATTCGGAATTGATTTTATTGAAATATAAATATAAGAAATCAGGTCCTGGTATCTGTCGCTAAAGCCAAAGCTTAGTTTTATAAATAAGAAATCCCGCCAGCGGCAGGATCTCTTATTGTCAAGGTCGGTGTTCTTTGCCAGTTTTACTGACAAGATTTTATTTCGCGAATTGCGATCTGATCACATTCAATGCGCCACCTGCTTTGAACCACTCTATCTGTTGTTCATTGTAGGTATGATTAACTTCTATCACATCAACCGTTCCATCAGCGTGATTAAGTTCAACGCGCAGGGGTTTACCAGGAGCGAAACTGGTAAGGCCTTCAATATCTATGGTATCGTCTTCCTGGATCTTATCATAATCTTCCTTGTTCGCAAATGTAAGCGCCAGCATTCCCTGCTTTTTAAGATTGGTTTCGTGGATACGGGCAAAACTGCGTACCAGGATCGCACGCACACCAAGATGTCTCGGCTCCATGGCTGCATGCTCTCTTGAAGAACCTTCACCATAGTTTTCATCACCCACAACGATACTGCCAATATTTGCGGCTTTGTAAGCACGGGCTGTTGCAGGTACAGGTCCGTATTCGCCGGTCAGCTGGTTCTTGACTGTATCAGTTTTATCATTAAAATAGTTTATCGCGCCGATCAGCATGTTGTTGCTGATATTATCCAGGTGACCGCGGTATTTCAACCATGGGCCAGCCATCGAGATATGATCGGTCGTACATTTTCCCTTGGCCTTGATCAGCAATTTAAGGTTGAGCAGGTCAGTGCCTTCCCAGGGTGCAAAAGCAGACAATAGTTGCAAACGCTGACTGTTGGGATCAACGATCACTTTGATATCGCTTCCATCTTCTGCGGGGGCCTGGTATCCTGCATCCTCCACATCGAATCCTTTTGGAGGTAGTTCATAACCGGTTGGCTCGCTCAGCATCACTTCCTCCCCGTTTGCGTTTTTCAGTTTATCAGTTAGCGGGTTAAATGCGATCGTTCCCGCGATAGCCATAGCCGTTACAATCTCAGGTGATGCAACAAACGCGTGTGTGGACGCAAGACCATCATTACGTTTGGCGAAGTTGCGGTTGAAAGATGTGATAATGGTATTCTTGCGATTGGGGTCATCGATATGTCGTGCCCACTGACCAATACAGGGACCACAGGCATTGGCCAATACCACGCCGCCCACACTTTCAAATGTATTGATAAAGCCATCTCTTTCGATCGTGTAACGAACCTGTTCGCTACCAGGTGTGATGGTAAATTCCGAATTTGCTTTCAGCCCTTTACTGATCGCATCTTTTACGATCGATGCGGAGCGGCTGATATCTTCATAAGAAGAGTTGGTACAACTACCGATCAAAGCAACTTCGAGTTTTGCCGGCCAGTCATTGGCTTTTACTGCTTCAGCCATTTTTGAAACCGGTGTAGCCAGGTCGGGAGTGAACGGACCGTTCACGTATGGTTCCAGGGTGCTCAGGTCGAGCTCGAGTACCTGGTCGTAATACTTAGCCGGATCAGCCATTACATCATCATCCGGACGAAGGTGGTCGCGGATCTGGTCGGCCATCGAAGCCACTTCCGCACGTCCTGTTGCTTTGAGATAGGCGCTCATCTTTTCATCATAGGCAAATAAAGAACAGGTAGCACCAACTTCAGCACCCATATTGCACACAGTGCCTTTGCCGGTAGCGCTCATGGTATCGGCTCCTTCACCAAAATACTCGATAATTGCACCGGTACCACCCTTCACGGTCAGTTGTCCGGCCACCCAGAGTATCACATCCTTGGCCGAAGTCCACCCGCTCATTTTACCGGTCAGCTTTACACCGATGATCTTCGGCATCTTCAGTTCCCAGGGAAGACCCGCCATCACGTCTACCGCGTCGGCGCCACCAACCCCGATCGCCACCATGCCCAGGCCACCGGCATTGGGAGTATGGGAATCGGTGCCGATCATCATACCACCCGGGAATGCATAGTTTTCCAGGACTACCTGGTGGATAATTCCCGCTCCGGGTTTCCAAAAACCTATGCCATATTTATTTGATATTGAGGCTAAAAAATCGTATACCTCTTTATTTACTTCATTTGCAGTAGCGAGGTCGGCCGCGGCGCCTGACTTGGCCTGGATCAGGTGGTCGCAGTGCACGGTAGAAGGTACTGCCACCTTTGAACGACCTGCAGTACTGAATTGTAATAATGCCATCTGCGCAGTGGCGTCCTGCATGGCTACCCTGTCTGGCGCAAAATCTACATAGTCCTTTCCGCGTACATAAGCCTCCTCGGGCTGATCGCCGTACAAGTGCGCATATAATATTTTTTCTGTAAGTGTGAGGGGTTTGCCGATGAGTTGCCGCGCTGCGCTAATCCTGGCGGGCATTTCAGCATAAGTTTTTTTGATTAGATCCAGGTCAAATACCATGATATTAAATTAGGGTTTGAAGTAATCTGGCCAAGGTCGATGACAAGGGATCACAGTTTCAGGCGGTTTGCTGTCAACTGTAAAGTCGACTATGGGCGTCAAAGCGTTGCGAAATTACGGAAAAACCTGGCTAATTTGACAGTACCTGATTGGACTGTTGCACGATATTTTTTAAATTAGCAGCATGAACAAATTCAAAAGCTTTGTTGAATGGAATGCATTTGGCGTTTGTTCCGCTATCGGTGACCGCCTGGGCATCGCCACCAGCCGCATCCGGCAGTATTTTATCTACACTTCGCTGCTCACCATGGGCTCGCCCATCGTTATCTACATGATCCTCGCATTTTGGAAGAATATCCGGAATTATGTGAAGGCAGCCAGGAGGAACCCCTGGTATTATTTGTAGTCGGGAGAGTCAGTACTGGATGCTGGATATTTGATACTGGATACTGGATACTGGATACTGGATACTAGATCCGTTTGTTAACCCAATTTTTTCAATTTTCAAATTTTCAAATTCTCAAATTTTCAAATTTTCACTCCATTTTCAAATTTTCAAATTCTCAAATTTTCAAATTTCCACCCATTTTCAAATTTTCAAATTCTCAAATTTTCAAATTTTTCTCAGATCAACTCCTTAAGTTTCTCAACAACAACATCCACTTCTTCCTTCGTATTATGCTTGCTGAATGAGAATCGTACGGTCACGAGGTTGGGGTTATTGTTGATGGCACGAATCACATGAGAGCCCTGGTCGGCGCCGCTGCTGCAGGCGCTGCCACCCGATACACAAATATTGTTGATATCGAGATTGAACAGGATCATCTCCGATTTCTCAGTTTTGGGAAAAGCTACACTTAGTACCGTGTACAGGCATCTGCCTTCCTGGTCGCCATTAAAAGCTACTCCGGGTATATTTTTGCGAAGCTGCTCGGCCATATATGTCTTTATGGACTGAATATACTGGCTGTCTTTCTCATAATTGGCCATCGCCAGTTCCAGGGCCCTGGCAAAACCCACAATTCCATACAGGTTCTCGGTACCGGCCCGCATGTTCCGCTCCTGCCCACCGCCAAAGATGAATGGCTTCACTTTTACATTGTCGTTTATATACAACAGACCCACGCCTTTTGGTCCGTGAAACTTGTGCCCCGCGCCGGAAATAAAATGCACCGCTGATTTACGCAGGTCAAGCGGGTAATGTCCTACTGTCTGCACACAGTCTGAATGAAAGATCGCCTGGTATTTTTTACAAAGCTCGCCCACCGCGTCTATGTCAAGGATATTGCCTATCTCATTATTCGCATGCATCAGGCTCACCAGGCAACGCTCCTTCTGCGAGGCCAGTTGTTGCTCCAGGTCCTCCAGATCCACATGCCCGTTTGGTTTCAGCCTTATATAACTATAACTCACTTCACCGCAACCATAATGCTCTACGGTATGCAAAACTGCGTGATGCTCGATCGGTGAAGAAATGATATGCTTACATCCCAGGTCGCGTATGGCAGAGAGAATGGCTGTATTATTACTTTCGGTGCCGCCACTGGTAAAAAAGATCTCACCAGGATGCGCGTTCAGAAGTTTCGCTACCGATTTTCTTGCCGTTTCAATCGCCAGTCGCGATTCACGTCCATATGAATAGATCGAAGAGGGATTTCCAAATTGAGTGGTCATGTATGGCAGCATCGCCTCCAGCACCTCCTTATCCAAAGCGGTTGTTGCGGCATTATCGAAATAGATCCTTTTCATAGCGCGCAAAGATAGTAGATTAGTCGGTAGTCAATAATAGATGCTGGATATTAGATACTTGATGTGGATCCGTTGTTAACTGAATTTCATCTTTTCAAGTTTTCAAATTTTCACACTCCCACATTTGCCTCTCCACATTCTCAAATTTTCAAATTTTCAAATTCTCACATTTCCACATTTGCTTCCCCGCATTTTCAAATTTTCAAATTCTCAAATTTTCAAATTCTCACATTTCCACATTTGCTCCCCGCATTCTCAAATTTTCAAATTTTCAAATTTTCAAATTCTCACATTTCCACATTTGCTTCCCCGCATTTTCAAATTTTCAAATTTTCAAATTTTCAAATTCTCAAATAAACTCCCTTATATCCTGCATAAGACGTGTTGCAATATTATTTGCCTTTGATTCGAAGTCGCTTTCGGAGTAGATGCGAATGATGGGTTCTGTGTTGGAGGTACGCAGGTGAACCCAGTCGTTGTCGAATTCTATTTTGAGGCCGTCGTCGGTATTGACGGGTTGATTCTTATACTTCGTGCGGATCTTGTCGAAGATGGATCTGACATCGATTCCATCCTGGAGTTCCATTTTCTTTTTGGCGATAAAATAATCAGGATATTGGGCACGCAGGGAACGCATGCCATTTTTATGATTGGCAAGATGACTTAAAAACAGGCCGATGCCGATCAACGCGTCACGCCCATAATGAAAATCGGGTACGATAATGCCACCATTGCCTTCACCACCAATCACGGCATTAACTTCCTTCATCTTCTTTACCACATTCACTTCACCCACCGCTGATGGGAAATACTCTCCGCCATTTTTAATTGTTACTTCCTTCAGTGCTTTGGTACTGCTCATATTGCTCACCGTATTGCCTGCGCCTGCCGAAGGATCCAGCTTTCGCTGGCTCAATACATAATCTGCCACGGCCACCAGTGTATACTCTTCACCAAACATGCTGCCGTCTTCATTTACAAAACAAAGCCGGTCAACATCGGGGTCGACAGCTATGCCAAGGTCAGCTTTTTGCTTTACGACTTCGGCACTAAGCTGTACAAGGTTTTCGGGTAATGGCTCGGGATTGTGAGCAAAACGACCGGTAATTTCTCCATTTAGCAGGACTACATTCTTTACACCCAGCGCTTTTAATAGTGACGGTACAAATGTGGCACCTGTCGAATTCACGGCGTCCACCACTATCTTCAGGTTCTTATTAGCGATCGCCCTGGCATGTACCAGTGGGTAAGCCAGGACTGCATCTATATGTTTTTGGAGATAGCTGTCGTTCATTTCCAGTTTCCCGAGCTTATCAACGGTGCTGAAATTGAAATCACTGGAATTAGCAAGCTCCAATACCCGGGCACCTACCTCGGCAGAAATGAATTCACCTTCACTATTCAGCAGTTTGAGTGCATTCCATTCGCGCGGGTTATGACTGGCAGTAATAATTATACCAGCACTGGCCTTTTCCATCGGAACGGCCAGTTCGACTGTAGGTGTGGTTGAAAGTCCAAGGTCGACTACATCAATGCCAAGACCTGTGAGCGTACTCACCACCAGGTCGCGTACCATGGTTCCGCTTATACGACCATCACGTCCGACCACGACCTTTGGATGTGGATCTTTTTCCGCGACGATGCTGCCATACGCGGCGGTGAATTTCACTATATCAAGTGGAGTTAGGTTTTCGCCGGCCTTGCCACCTATTGTACCTCTAATGCCTGAAATGCTCTTAATTAATGCCACAACAAACTATTTGAATAATGTTTGATACGCCTGCCTTGCTCCTTCGAGATTACCGGGCCGACAAGATTACTGGTTGTCCTGGGATTGGATATGTGTAGATCTTTCAGGGATAGAAAGATTTCACCGGGCGACAAAAATACGATTTAAGCGGCAGAAAATTAAAGCATCCTTACATTTGTGCAAACGTTTCAATGAAACCCCAACCCTGGTACAAAGACTGGTTCAACTCTCCATTTTATAATAAGCTTTATGCCAAACAGGAGGGTGAACAGACCGAATCCTTTATTGATCAGCTTGTTCAATACTTAAAGCCTGCTGAAAATAGTTACGCACTTGATACCGCCTGCAGACAAGGGCGGGTTTGCCGCAAACTATCATCCCTGGGTTTTATGACCACCGGCGTCGACATTATCCCCGGCCAGGTGGAATATGCCAAACAGTTTGAATCGCCGGAACTTTCCTTTTTTGAGCATGATATGCGATTGCCACTTAACGGGAATTATTTTCATTATGCGTTCAATCTTTTTAACAGCTTTGGTTATTTCAGAAGCCGGCGCGAACACGACAACTTTATCAGGACAGCAGCTACAGCACTACGTCCTGGCGGGGTATTCGTGATCGATTATTTCAACACCCATTTCCATGACGGTAATCTGCCGCCCGCTGAAACCAGGCAAGTTGGCGACACACAATATGAAATCCAGCAATGGAATGATGAAACCTATTTTTATAAAAATATCAAGGTCAGCGACCCAACCCTGCCAACACCCGCCATATTTACTGAGCAATATTTCAGGTTTTCTTTGGGCGATTTCACCGAAATGCTCGCTTACCAGGGTTTACAGGTGCAGGAAGTATTTGGCGATTACCAACTCAACCCCTACGATCTTCAAAAATCACAGCGGTTAATTATTATAGCCATCAAAACTGATCGTAAACCTACCGACAAGGATAAAAGACTTTATAGCGATGGCCGTCGTACCGACGCCTTAACCTAATCTCAACCTCAACCTCAACCTCAACCTTAACCTCAACCTTAACCTCAACCTTAATCTCAACCTTAATCTCAACCTCAACCTCAACCTCAAAACCTAATCACTCTGATTATTCATCAGCATATACCTCGCCGTTTCAAAAAAAGCGGAAGTAAACTCGGATAAGCGGTTACGTATAGAATCTCGCTGCATGCGGTTGTAACGGTATGCACTGTCTCTTACCGCTACCATTTTTTCCTCGGGAAAATTGAGGTTTTTGATATAATAAAAATCATCGGTAACCATCCCGATCTTGCCGGCGGTATTGGTGATAAAGGCATAATTATTCTTTTTCGCGGGATCCAGGAGATCACGACCCAGTGTTGTATTAATATAAGGCTGTTGCAGCATCCCGGCAATCGTGGGCAGCACATCGATCTGCGACACTACTTCAGATCGCTTTTGTGGCGGCAAAATATAAGGTGCATAAAATAATAAAGGTACATGTTCGTCGGTAAGTCGCTGGTTGGTCCAGGCAGGTGGATACATTGCTTCCGCGTTACCAGCCACACCATGATCCCCTACAAATACAAATATGGTATTGTGGAAATAGTCTTCCCGTTGCGCGGCTTCTATAAATTTCCTGAAACAATAATCAGAATAACGGAACGTGTTGTATTCATCAAGGGATTCAAAACCATATTTGATCAACTCTTCTTCCGGAATGACCGACCGCACAAAATCCGTATCACGAGGGGGGATCATATAAGGCCGGTGGTTATTAGAAGTTTGAATGATGGCAAAAAATGGTTTATTTTTTTCCCTGAAAACCTTGTTGGCTTCCAGGAAAAGATCTTTATCACTAATGCCCCACACATTTACCCTGGGTGACTTAAAACTGTTTTCGGTGTGCATCTGCAGGTCGTTGATATTGTCAAGCAGTCCGTCGAAATTGTTGAACTCGGGGCTTCCACCTAAAAAATAATGTTTGTCGTATCCCTCGAAATTATCGATGATCGTATGCTGCTTGATCGCAAGCGGGTTGCGCGTTGAGAATTTAAACAACTGCGCGTCAGGTATACCCGTGATCAGCGCGAACAAACCTCTTGCTGTTGAAAAATGCGGCGTAAAACAACGTTCGAAAAATATCCCGTTGCGGCTCAATGAATCAAAGAAAGGTGTTGTGTTGAGCGGGTTACCACTCATACTACTTTTGTACATGCTGAAGGATTCACACATCACCAGCACGATGTTGGGACGACTCTCCAATGCAGCACTTCCTGGCGCAACAGCTCTCCGGTAGGAGAAATTCGATTTATCGGGCAATTGCATCCATTCTGCCATCAAAGGAAAAGCTTCGCGTGCCTTTTGCTCGTTAAACTCGGGCTTGCGAAGTTTTAGCGTCGCGAAAAAATTCTGCAATGGGTTTAATGCGAGATATGATTTAAAACTATCTTCAAAAACAAAACACTGCTTCCAGCTAAGTGGCGTGAGCGCAATACGACCGTACACCAACAGAACAAGGATGACGGCTGCAAATACGAAATATTTTCTACGATAAGGAATTTTCAATCCGTCAGTGCTGGTGATCACCCGCCAATGACTTTTGTGATACATCCAGCGAAAGAACAGCACCGAAATCAATAACCCCAGCACCATCCAAAACAATGGATAGGTCTGCCACATCATCATTAGCGAAATACCCGGGTCTTCTACAAAATTCATCGCCCCGGCATCGAGCCTTGTCTGGTTGTAGGAAAAGCTGCCAAAATCCGCAGCGAAAAAGAAAAAAACGATAAAGGTTATTATTGCAAGGTACCAGGTCCACCATTTCTTATTGCGGGCTGAATAAAAAGGCGAAAATCGTGGCGTCATACTCATCAAAACGATCGGCAAGAGTATGATCGCGATCCAGCGCAGGTCAAACTGAACTCCCATCAGGAAGGATGGCAGCAGGTCATAGAATGAAAATCCTTTGGGCTTAAAGGCAAAATAAGTTGCCAGCCTGAAGAGGGTAAAGATCAGCAGGAAGATCAGGAAGAGATTGATCACCCATAAGATCGTCTTTGGTATTTTGTACCGTCTAAGCATCTGGCAGGAATAATACTATATCTATTTTGAATGACTGCAAAGCAAATTAATTTTAACGGTATTTTTGCCAGCATGCCGTTTTACTTTCTGACCATCCTGGAGCAATTGGAAAAACTGGATCAATGGCTATTCATTAAGATCAACAGCGGCCTGGCCAATCCTTTCCTCGACAGCTTCATGCCTTTTATGCGTTACCCGCTCAACTGGGCGCCTTTGTATTTATTCCTGGCGGTGTTCGCTTTGCTGAATTACAAAGGTAAAGGAGCCTGGTGGATATTATTTTTTGTAGTCACGATCCCGCTAACGGACATGACGGGCAACTATATTTTTAAAAAAGGATTTGAACGCATACGTCCCTGCGGAGATCCTGATTTCTTTTTTCATGTGCGACTGCTCGTAGATCATTGCTCTACCGGTTTTAGCTTTGTTTCCAATCATGCAGCCAACCACTTTGGGCTGGCCACATTTTTCTACCTTACCACCCGCCCGCTCCTGAAAAAATGGGCGCTGCTCGCTTTTGTATGGGCTGGTCTCATCGCGCTGGCACAGGTGTATGTGGGCATACATTATCCATCCGATATACTTGCCGGCGCTTTACTGGGCTTTCTTTTCGGCACCCTCACCGGTACTTTATTCAATAAGCGACACGGATTCAGTATCTTCGATGCGAAATCAACTGTTTCAACTTAATGGAAATTCTTATACTGGCAGGACTGATTCTGCTTAATGGTCTTTTCTCAATGGCGGAAATTGCGTTGGTATCTGCAAGAAAATCCAGGTTAGAAGCACAGGCAAATAAAGGTGATAAAAAAGCGGAAGAGGCTCTGAAACTGGCCAATAAACCCGAGACCTTTCTTTCCACTGTTCAGATGGGCATTACGGTGATAGGTATCCTGACTGGTATATACTCCGGCGAAAAGATCACAGGAAATTTTGTTGAATACTTAAATCAATGGCCCGCACTCATTCCTTATAGCAGTGGTATTGCCACAGCGATCGTAGTAATTATCGTCACTTATTTTACCATCATTTTTGGTGAACTGGTTCCCAAACGACTTGGACTTTCGAGACCCGAATACCTCGCGAAAGCTTCCGCCCGGCCCATGCGGGTGATCAGCCTTATCACGCATCCCTTTATCTGGCTGCTTAGCAAATCCAGCAATGTGATCGTTGGGATCTTCGGCTTAAAGCCCAAAGACAACCAGGTGACAGAGGAAGAGATCAAAGCGATCATCAGTGAAGGCACTGAACAGGGAACCATCGAAGAAACTGAACAGGAGATCATCGAAAGGGTATTTCATCTCAGCGACCGTAATATCACATCACTGATGACCCATCGCAGCGATATCATTTGGTTTGGCCTGAACGATACAGAAGAAATGATCAAGGAGAAGATCACTTCCGAACCGCATTCGGTTTACCCCATCTGCGAAAACACGATCGATGACATAAAAGGCGTGGTGGCAATCAAGGACCTGTATGTAAGTCCCGACAATGTAGAATTTCACAACCTGATGCGCCCCGCCCTGTTTGTACCTGAAAATAATACCGCCTTCCAGGTAATGGAAAAGTTTAAAGAATCGAAACTGCATTCCTGCTTTATCGTGGATGAATATGGTAGTATCCTGGGTATGATCACGCTCAATGATATTCTCGAGGCGATCATTGGCGATTTGCCGCAACCCGATATGGAGGACTATACGATTATTGAAAGAGAAGACGGCAGTTTCCTGGTCGATGCCCAGATCCCTTTTTACGATTTCCTCAGCCGGTTTGAGAAAGCTGACTGGATGAATGAGGGCGAACAGGAATTTGATACGCTTGCCGGTTTCATATTACACCAGTTGGAACGCATCCCCAAAACAGGCGACAAACTGGAATGGAAAGGATTCTCTATTGACATCGTTGACATGGATGGTCACCGCATCGATAAAGTCATGGTAAAGATCAGCGAAGCGCTGCGCGAAGAGATGGATGAATAGTAGCGCTAAAAAAACTGAACAGCATTCTAACCATTCCACCTAAGGATATTGAAATTAGTTATAATTTAGATAGCTCCTACCCCTGTAAACCTGCCTGTCCGCACCATCACCGCCAAAAACATCCTGTTATGCTGCCGAAAAAAGTATATAGTGCCGGGATTGTTTACGTGTTTTTGCTGGTCACGATTCCCTGGTTGCTTCGATGCACCAGCCAGGATACTATTACTTCGGAAACAACTCAGGATTCCACGGCCACCGTATATGGGCCTTATCGTTTTGTCAGATTACCCATTAGCCAGGGCGTAAAGATTTTAAATCCTATTCAACTGGCGCTTGGTCCCGGTGGTAAAATCTTCGCAGCCAATCAAACCGGTGAAGTCTACACACTTGTCGATACAGACGGTGACGGGCTGGAAGATAA
This sequence comes from Bacteroidota bacterium, assembly GCA_023411775.1. Taxonomy (GTDB): domain Bacteria; phylum Bacteroidota; class Bacteroidia; order Chitinophagales; family Chitinophagaceae; genus Terrimonas_B. The sequence goes on from JAEYOL010000057.1 coordinate 25,970, forward strand.
GACAGTGTTGTATTGTAATATTAGTGAATTTGGTCTCCGTTCGCCTGGCGGTTTCACTTTCAAAGCTGATACTATTTATATCGGCACAGCACAGGAGATCAGGGCATTCATGGATCGGGATAAAGATGATGTGGCAGACAGCAGCTGGACGTTTTTCAAGGATATCCCGCACAGTGAACATCCATATGAGTGGACCAGCGGTTTGAATTTTGGACCCGATGGATGGCTTTATTGTGCTCTAAGTACCGACTCATGGAATGCCGGCGCCTCACCCGATCCAAATGGATACAGGGGTGCTATCCTGCGAATTTCCCCGGATGGGAAAACAGTTGAACGAATCGCTACGGGGCTCCGTTCGGTTTTTAGTATGGCATTTAATGAACAGGGTGATCTTTTTTTCATCGACAATGAAGGAGGTGGAAATCCAAAAGAAGAGCTGAACCTGTTTAATAAAAATGGCTTTTATGGTCATAATCCGCAGAAATATCCTGGTGCAGACAGTTCTGTCGCACCTGCACATGTATTACAAACGGAAATGGCGCCGGCAAAGATCGAATTCAACCGCCGTAACAATGGATTTGGCGGAACAGCCGGTGAACTTTTTATTGCATTCTACGGGCCCGGTGAGCGATGGGACCGCGGCGCGATTGCAAGAATATCTATTAAAAAATCACAAGGCGGAACCTATCAGTATGAGGAAACTCCTTTAGCAGATATTCCCAAGCTATCGGGACTTACATTTTCACGTAATGGAGACCTTTACCTGGCACATCATGGCAGGTCGGATTATTGGTATAATCCTACGGAAGAGACAAGCGGAGGGTTTTATAAACTCGTCTATGACCCTGGTATTAAAAATTATGCGACAAGAAAAACAAATCCCGGCACCGGAGATATATCGGTTAGCTCGGTGGAAGAAGGAAAACTGTTGTTTGCGCAACGAGCTTGTTCGGCCTGTCATACTACAAAGGAGAGCGAAGCAGAATTGCTGGGCCCTGGTCTGGCTGGCATCGGTAAGCGGTTAAGCCGGGAAGAAATGCTGGAAGAGATCGAATTTCCTTCGCGAATCATCAAACCCAGCATGGGCGCCATACGTATCACCAAAACGAACGGGCAGGTTCTGTTAGGCCGGGTGGTGAACGCGAATGAAAAAGAAATTTCCCTGATACTGGTTGGCAACCAGGTGGTGACCATCCCGCGAAATGACATCCTTAGATCAGAAGATGAAAAAAAATCGCTGATGTATGAAAATCTGTTGAGCAATCTTTCAAAGGAACAGGTCAATAGCCTGTTGGATTATATGCTAAGTCTGCAATAATACTAAAAATCAAACCCAGCCTGTTTTTCGGGGTAATCCAGTTTTATACTTTTTCTCTTGCCTCCAATTGTGATGTGCATTAAGTTGATCTGGTCAGTAAACACGTCATGAAGGATAATATTGGTCAGCTCCAGTTTTTTTGGTGCAGGCATGTTTTCTACCTGCAGGTAACTATAAATAGCGTCATTATCACGCTCATAACCCAGGTAAGACAAGGAAAGCGGCCTTCCGTCAGCTTTTACGACCAGGTGCCGGCGCATAAAATCACTCACCAGGGCTTCCATTGTCGCACGATCAGTGGGATTGACGAGGTCTATTTTTCTTTTATAATGTTTTGCCAATACATTTTCGAAATCATCTGTAAAGACCCGGCAACTGATCTCTAAAACACTTTCAGCAGCGTTGTGGTTGATCTCCGTCACGCTCACATGCAGCGGATGGACCGGTGTAAGATTAGGGTCTGTATCCATTCGCCGCGTTTCATTAAACCCGTGCGACATATATAAACCTGCCGGTATCAGGCAGATAAGAAGCCATTTATTTAACAATGCTACCATTGAAAGAATTTTTTTTCCAGATACAAATCTGTGGCTTACTTTGAAGCTTTGCAAATACTGACGATAAAAATACAGGAACGGTTGAAGATCGGCCTTATTAAAAAATAATGGGAGATTTCGGATTCTATTTCGGGCTTGGCTGGGAGCATATTATCAGTGCGGATGCTTTGGATCACCAGCTTTTTATTGCTGCAATTGCCGCCATCTACCTGCTCAGCGACTGGAAGCAGGTTTTGATCCTCGTCACGGCGTTCACCATCGGACATTCGCTTACCCTGGCACTAAGCGTCATGGATATTGTTCGTTTCCCAACCAACTGGGTTGAGTTCCTGATACCTGTTACGACCGTGATCACAGCGTTTTCAAACCTGTTTCAGAAAAAATTTACACCGCGATCGATACGGATCAACTATTTCCTGGCCCTGTTTTTTGGACTGATACATGGAATGGGGTTTGCCAATACACTACGGGTCATGCTGGCCCGGGATCAAAACCTGGGATGGAGTCTATTTGGCTTTAATGTGGGACTTGAAGTTGGACAAATTGTAGTGGTACTTATTCTTTTATTAATCGCGCAGGTAGTGGTGAATCTCTTCAGGGTGCAAAGAAAGGATTGGGTATTGTTTTTATCATCAGGTGTGTTTGCCCTTGCGCTCAAGATCGCGCTGGAACGAATTCCTGCGTCCTGACAGATTACATTCAAATTAAAATAGTAATAAAGACAGCTGTTTGAAAAACACACAAAAATTATGAAAAGGCTAATTTCCAGTTTGGTATTATCTGCTGCGTTGTTCTCAACCGTGTCCGCACAAAATATCCAAAACAACCCCGGTAGCAACCATGGCAACAAGTTCGAACAATTGGGCACCATCATGCCCACCCCGAATGAATACCGCACAGCAAGCGGCGCGCCGGGGCCAAAATACTGGCAGCAACGGGCCGACTATGATATAAAATGCGAGCTGGATGAAAAAAACCTGACGCTTAAAGGAAGCGAAACGGTAACCTATTTCAACAACTCACCCAACACACTGACCTACCTGTGGCTCCAACTCGACGAAAACCAGCACAGCAATGTCAATAATGCCAATTACCAGAATAGTAACAGGATGAACACGATGGTAAGTCCGCGGCAACTGGAATCGTTGGAACCAGTGAAAGAAGACAATGGTTATGGTTTCAATATTAAAAAGCTGACAGATGCCAACGGCAAAGCGCTGAAGTATACCATCAATAAAACGATGATGCGGGTAGAGCTCCCCGTCGCATTAAAAGCCGGGCAGCGTTTTGTGTTCAAACTCGACTGGGACTACAATATTGCCGACCGGATGACCCGTGGTGGTCGCGGTGGCTATGAATATTTCCCTGAGGATGGTAATTACCTTTTTACGATGGCGCAATGGTATCCTCGTCTTTGTGTGTACAGTGATTATAAAGGATGGCAAAACCACCAGTTTACCGGACGTGGTGAATTTGCACTGACTTTTGGAAATTTTAAGGTACAAATGACCGTGCCTGCCGACCATGTAGTAGGCTCTACGGGAGAATGCCTCAACTATGCAACCAATCTCACCCCCACCCAACTGAGCCGTTGGAAAAAAGCACAAACAACTAAAGAGCCTATCGAAATCGTAACACTGGCTGAAGCAAAACAGGCAGAGAAAAACAAAAGCACCAAAACAAAAACCTGGATTTATAAAGCCGACAACGTTCGGGATTTTGCCTGGACCAGCAGCCGCAAGTTTGTGTGGGACGCCATGCCGGTAACGGTGGAAGGCAAAAAGATCATGTGCATGAGTTTTTATGGTAAAGAAGCTTATGGACTTTATCGTCCTTTCTCCACTAAGGTTGTTGCTCATACGATCAAAAGCTATTCAGACTTTACCATTCCCTACCCCTATCCTGTTGCGCAAAGCGTAGAAGCTGCTAACGGTATGGAATACCCGATGATCTGTTTCAACTATGGTCGTACGGAAAAAGATGGCAGCTATAGTGAAACCACCAAGTACGGTATGATCGGCGTGATCATCCACGAAGTGGGACATAATTTCTTCCCCATGATCATCAACAGCGATGAGCGCCAGTGGAGCTGGATGGATGAAGGCCTTAATTCCTTTGTTGAATACCTCACCGAGGAATTATGGGACAATAAATTCCCGGTCAGAGGTAAGGGTCCGGCTTATGCCATTGTTGACTATATGAAATTATCGAAAGACCAGCTGGAACCTATTATGAGTAATTCCGAAAATATCATCGGCTTTGGTCCCAATGCCTATACAAAACCTGCAACGGGATTAAATATCCTGCGTGAGACTATTATGGGTCGCGAGTTATTTGATTATGCCTTTAAAGAGTACGCGAGAAGATGGGCTTTCAAACACCCCGAGCCCGCCGATTTCTTCCGTACCATGGAAGATGCCAGTGGTGAAGACCTTGACTGGTTCTGGAGAGGATGGTTTTATGGTACTGACCCCTGCGATATTTCCCTCGATTCCGTAAGATATGCCAAACCTGACCTGGCTGCCGCGGTACCCGATTCCCCGGAAAGAACTTTTACCAGGAAACTAGATAAAGCTATGAGCTCACCTCATGAAGATGATATTTCTAAAATACGTAACCGCGAGAGTGGGATTGTGTTTGAGACAGACCGTGATACTACACTGCGTGATTTTTACTGGAAGTATGCCCGCGGTATTGAGCCTTATGATTCGAGCAGTTATGAAGTCAACGTACCCCCATCACGTTTAGAAACCCTGACTGATGAAGAAAAAGCAAAATATGCCAACAGTCATATGTATGAACTTAGTTTCAGCAATGTGGGTGGCCTGGTGATGCCGATTATTATAGAATGGACATTTAAAGATGGTACCAAAGAAATCGATCGGATACCAGCACAGGTTTGGCGACTCAATGAAAACAAGGTGGTAAAAACATTTGTAAAAAATAAAGAGGTAGCTTCTATCCAGCTTGACCCCCTGAGGGAAACAGCGGATATTAATACTGCCAACAACAGCTGGAACAAACCTACCGAACCTTCACGCTTTACCATTTTTAAACAAAAAGCCGGCGCTGCACGTGGACAAAGCCAGGGAATAAACCCGATGCAGAAAGCAGCAGAGAAGAAAGGATTTTAATTCCGATAGGACTTGATAAGGGGTTGAAAGGAATTTATTATCGCTACTCTATAACTATTTCCGATTTATCAAAACTACGGGATGGTTATGAAGTGGCGATAATTTTTTATGTACTCCAGTGGTAAAGTTTATCCTTCCAGCTTCTGGTCCAGCCAGACTAAAGTTAGCCCCGGGAACTGCCGGTATTCTGCAAAAAGATGTTGTTGCGTTTTATTAAAGTAAAAGCCGACCTGTTGCCTGGCCTCATCTTTTTGTTCCAACTGAATATCATCCCTGAAATCGATACCACCCAGTCCGTACCATTTAAAAACCGTTTCTTTTACCGACCATGCCAGCGTGAGGCCTTCGATACCCGGCAGCGGAAAATGTTCGATCTCCCCGGGGCTGAGAAACCTGTTGCGGATCTTATTCATTCTCTCAACGGGAATTTCAATATCAATACCTACCCTGCTGTCGCGACTTACAATGGCGGCGGCAAAATCACCACAATGGGAAATGGAAAACTGGTATTGCGCATCAGGTAAAAACGGTTTGCGGGTATCGGCAATGCGGACCAGGTCGTAAGGAAAATCTGCAAACAGGAACTGGAGTAAAAAGCGGCCGGCCAGGTGCTGCAACCTTTTATGCGGGTGTGTCACATCACGATGCTGTGGCACATTAGACTGGAAGAATTCTTCCGTTTCTTCTATCTTCCACACGCCAAGTCGGGTGTTATCGTTGATTTGATGTTGAAAAAAAACCGGCATATAAACTCAAGTACGAGATACGAAGTACGATATTTGGCTGCATTCAAAAATAGAAGAAATATTCCGGGTGTAAACACTACCGGTTAACTTTCAAAAACAGGAGTGACATGATCTTATCGGATACAAGGATTCTGGAAGAAATTGAAAAGAAGACGATCGTACTTCAACCCTATAGCCGCGAATGTCTGGGAAGTAATTCCTATGATGTACACCTGGGAAAATGGCTGGCCACCTACCGCGAACATATCCTGGACGCCAAAAAACACAACGAGGTAGAATATTTCGAAATACCGGAAGAGGGTTTTGTCCTATACCCACATATCTTTTACCTGGGTGTTACCCTCGAGTATACCGAAACACATGCCCATGTTCCCTTCCTGGAAGGAAAATCTTCCACCGGCCGGCTGGGGATCGATATCCACGCCACGGCAGGCAAGGGCGATGTTGGCTTTTGCGGTCACTGGACCCTTGAAATTTCAGTCAAACAACCCGTTAAAGTCTACAAAGGTATGCCCGTAGGTCAGCTGATCTATTTCCCCGTTGACGGTGAAATCGAAGTGAAGTATAATCAAAAGAAGAACGCCAAATACAGCGGCCAGCCGGATAAACCGATTGAGAGTATGATGTGGAAGAATAAATTCTAATTTGAAAATTTGAAGATGCGCTAATTTGAAAATTGAAGGCTTACCCCCTTTCATAATTCCTCCTCATTTTCAAATTCTCAAATTCTCAAATTTTCAAATTTCCATCATTCTCACATTTCCTCATTTTCTCCTCATTTTCAAATTTTCAAATTCTCAAATTTTCAAATTTCCATCATTCTCGCATTTCATCATTTTTCTCCCTCATTTTCAAATTTTCAAATTCTCAAATTTTCAAATTTTCAAATTTGCTCTCTCCCAAACTTTTTATAATATGCAATTAGCCACGCCACCACTTCATTGTAAGTAAGTTTTCCGGCAGGCTGGTTATTGGCTTTGAGAAAATGCCCGTATGACCAGGTGATGATGGGTTCGATGGGGTTTTTATAAGAGCGATAAAATTTTCTAAGTTCATCGAAGTCCTCCTTCACGCGGGGATGCAATTGAGTAAAATACTCGCGGGCACGTACTGAATCGCGTTTGAACATTTCATTGGAAGCATAATTGTACAGATCAAAATACAGCGAATAGCGGAATGCAGGAGAGTCAAAATCCTTACAGGCGAGGAATGCTACGAAGTTGGCTTCGTTTTCCTTGCCATAGCCCAGTTGGTGTGCGATTTCATGAGCGGTGACAAAAGGTTCGAGGAACCTGGGAATTGTCGTGTTGACCTGCGCCTCGCCGGAGAATGGATTATAGTATCCCTGGAATCCAAGATAATTACCGGCATAGCTAAATATTGAGGGTTTCAGGGAAGCAGGTTTGTATCGGAGGTAGGGATATTTATCCGAAGCATGTTCGTAGGCTAATCTGCCTTCCTGGAACAAATCACGTTTTTTTCTTATGGAATCTCGCTGTGCGTTGGTAACACCGGAAGCAAGTTCATTCAATTTGTAGTGCAGCGTTCGGGTCAGCGTATCGAGATCCTGCAAAGTATAGGGTTTTACCTCCAGTTGCAACTGGTGGGCAATGCCTTTGCGATTGTAATTCAGTCCCCAGAGCAGGTTAAAAAAAACATATACGAAAAGGAAAAAGAAAATCGCCTGCTGCATGGCATCCACGAAATAAGACCGGGTGAGTTGTTTCCGGAAAAGCAGTTTGAAAAATCGCCATGACCGGAACAGGACCACCAGGACGAGGAAAGCATAGAAAAGATCACCGATACTAAAGGGTATCCAACCGAAAAGATAGCGTTGTACAGTCGTGATCATGGGGTAAACGCCGTAAGTATAGTTCGATTCCACCCATTCAGGGTACCACGATGCCCATTTGATCAGGATCGTTAGCACGATCAGCAACACCCAACTCCAGCTTTTCATCAGCCGGTCAAATAACCGGGAAAGGAACCTTTGCACCAATCAATTTTTAAAAGTGTTCAAAATCAAGCCCTTAAATTTGCCTTAGGAGCGAAAATAATTAAAAAACAGGCACAAAATCTCAGCTTTTACCCTTACCTTTGCCTCCCGAATTTTTCGGACTAAAAAGTTGACCAATGGGTTACCGTCGGGAATTTGAAATAGCGTTTGTGGGGTTGAAACCGGGAATCCATGAGTTCAACTACGAGATCACCGACAAGTTCTTTGAGCGGTTCCATCAGCAGGATTTCAGCAATTGTCGCGCTGCTGTAAAGCTAACGCTTGACAAGCAGACAGGGTTTATGTTGTTGAAGTTCGAAATTGGCGGCAGTTTACTGGCCAATTGCGACCGTTGTAATAACGAGCTGACAGTGGAACTGTGGGATGAATTCAATATCGTGGTCAAGATGGTGGAAGAACCCGAATTGATGAATGAACAGGAAGATGATCCCGATGTGTACTACATCAGCCGTGGTGAAAGTCATATTGATGTGGCCGACTGGATCTATGAATTCATCAACCTGAGCATCCCGATGCAGAAAGTATGTGGCCTGGATGACCAAAACGGCCCGGCCTGCAACCAGCAGGCGCTGGATGCATTGAAAAAGATGGAGCCCGAAGAGAGTGAACCCAAAGAGAACCCAATCTGGAAAGGGTTGGAAAAATTTAAAGACCTGGATAAGTAAAAATATTTTTTGATTTTAATTGTTGAGATATGCCAAATCCCAAACGCAGACACAGCCAGCAAAGAAGCGCAAAGCGCAGAACACACTATAAAGCTACTGCAGCTACTTTGACAACAGACAGCGCTACCGGCGAAACTCATGTTCGCCATCGTGCTCATGTAAGTGAAGGCAAGCTTTACTATAAAGGTAAAGTGGTAGCTGAAAAATCACCGGTGAAGTAAGCACATCCCTGGTTTTTAAAAGATATACCTGCCATTGGCAGGCCCCGATTCCAAATTCTGCCCGGTAACTGCCGGTAGAATTTGGAATTTGTATTTTAGAATTAGTTATTTTACGGCCTTATGAATATCGGACTTGATATGATGGGTGGCGACTTCGCACCACTTGAAGCTGTAAAGGGAGTGAAACGTTATCTTGAAGAACAACAGCATTCATCAACCGTTTTTTTGATCGGCGACCAGCAACAGATAGAACCACTACTCGCCGAATACCATATTCCTTCCGACCGCGTACAGGTAGTACATGCCGACCAGGTGATCGACATGCATGAACATCCAACCAAAGCGATGAAAGAAAAGCAACGCTCTTCGATCGCGATCGGTTTTCATTGCCTCGCTACAGGTAAAATTGACGCATTCATCAGCGCGGGCAATACCGGCGCCATGCTGGTAGGCGCGCTTTTCAGCATCAAAGCCCTCGAGGGGGTATTGAGGCCTACTATTTCCACGATCATACCCAAGCATGATGGCGGTACCGGCCTCTTACTTGATGTTGGCTTAAATGCGGATTGCAAACCTGAACAACTAAACCAATTTGCCGTAATGGGCTCGGTGTATGCGCAGCTCATGCTCGGCATTGAACGTCCGCGGGTCGGACTGATCAATGTGGGCGAGGAAGAAGGAAAAGGTAATTTACTGGCGCAGGCCACCTATCCCCTGCTAAAAGAAAACCAGCATATACATTTTATTGGGAATATTGAAGGTCGCGATATCCTGCTCGATAAAGCCGACGTAATGGTATGTGAAGGATTTACCGGCAATATCATCCTCAAACTCGCGGAATCCCTGTACGATGTGAGCCGGGATCAAAGTGGCAACGGATACTTCGACAGGTTCAATTTTGAGAACTACGGCGGTACGCCGGTGCTGGGGGTATCCAAACCGGTTATTATTGGTCATGGGATATCGGGCAGCACCGCGTTTATGAATATGATCGGCGTAGCCGCGAAAATGATTGAAACCGATGTGCTGGGAAGAATGAAGGAGGAGTTGCAGTAATAAATGCAGTGTTACGGTGAGATCTGGCTTTCTTCTATGCCCTAATTTTAAAAAGTTGGACACAAGGAGAAACACGAAGAGCACCAGATATAGAGCATGATTAATTTTTATAGAGGGGATCTTCGAAGTCAGGGCTCAACATTTAATATTTGTTCCGCCGTATGCTGGCTGAACAAATTAGGAAACCAATTATGAAAAATGATCTGTTAACCGCGCTCCGGAAAGAACTGGAAAGCAGCTTTGGGCGAAAGATCGTCTCCTCCCGCGACTGCCTGCAGATGGTTGACGATATTTACCAGAAAACAGGTTACAGCATCAATGCCAATACGCTTCGCCGGTTTTTCGGGCTGGTGCAATCCTCTTACAGTGCTTCCCCTTCTACCTTAAATATATTATCAAGGTATTGCGGGTTTAATTCCATCGATGACCTTCACAACCTCTCGACAACCAGGCCTGCCGGCGACCAGGTGCCAAAAGAAGAGGTGCATCGTTACCTGGTCTCACTGATCAGGAACCTGCCGCTCACCGAAACCAGTTCCGCGGTGTATAATGCCATCATCCAGCAGACCGTTCAATTTCTCGATCGCAATACATCTCTTGTCGAAAAGTTTCAGCGGGAAATCGCCGCTTCTCCAGCCGGACAGTATTTCTATTATGAAAGGTCGGTGAATATGGACCGGCTTAATAGTTACTATGGTGAGGGTTTGAGGTACTACCTGCGTGCGAAAAACAATAACGAAGCAAAGGTATTCGTATACGCGGTGCAGGTTTTCCGTTACTGGTTGTCAAACGATGAAGAACAGATTGAAAAATACATGGCCCTGTTGTCGGGTGTGCCCATGACGGTTGGGTATCCATCGCATATCCTGGCCCGCTCAATCGCGGCGCGATTGTATTACGCTAATTTCCGAAATGAAATACCGGATCGTGTCCTGCAGGACGCCGCCAGGTATTACACCTCCTTAAAATCCAAAACCGATCAACCGGATCCTGAATTTGACCTGGTGATTGGGGAAGCCCTGATCCTGACCAACCATCTCAGCGAGGGACTTGAATATATCCGGCGGGGCCGGGCCGGCCAGTCGCCTTCAAAGAATGCCGGGTATGAGCCGCTGTTTGCGTTTTGGGAAAAATTTGCCGGGGGCAGGAAGAGTAGCTCCACAAAAATTATTATACACCCTTCGCGTGTCAACCGGGGGCAGATCATATACTCACCTTTATATAAGAAATACCTGAGTCTGCTGACTATGGCGGCGGATCCCCGCGCAAAGAAAACTGTCCTGGCCGATCTGGCGAGGGAAACCGGGTTTATTCGCTTATCTTACTGATATCGTTGGGGAAATATTTGTGAATAATTCACCCTGAACAAAAAAGAACAAAATTATCAATTAGTAATATTTTACTTTAGTATCCTCAATTGGAATTCATCCTCCTATAGAAGTCCAAATCTCGAAACTTTCTTTCCAATTCTTCTGAAACTATTTAGTGGTATTCTTCTGATTATTAGAGCGTAGGCATCATTGCTAATCATGTACTTATATGATTTTTAATGAAGCAACCAGCGTTATTTATTATAATTAAGATATGCTAATGAGAATTGTTTTTAATGCCGTACCTACCCGATTACTTTGGTTACCCCTGGTGTTCGTGATGTTCTCCTGCACAAACACCAAAAAGACCACCTATTTCTATGGCGTCCCGGATGGACCAGTGGCCTCTAATTTGTCCCTCCCGGAATCGATCATTCAGAAGAATGATATTTTAAGCATCGTAGTAAGTGATATTAACCCGGAAGCCGCAGAAATTTTTAACCCGATCAATCCCATCATCAAAGATCCTTCCGCCACTGTCAATAAAGACGCGCCGGTAGGCTACCTGGTAGGTACTGACGGGGATATTCAGTTTCCGGTCTTAGGAAATATCAAAGCGCAGGGCCTTACCAAGACACAGCTTAAAGAAAATATTATTAAGACCATATTAGATAAAAAACTCCTGCTTGCTCCTATTGTGAGCATTCGCTTCCTCAATTTCAGGGTTACTGTTCTTGGTGAGGTAGGCCATCCTTCTGTGATTCCTATTCCCAACGAAAAGATATCCCTGTTGGAAGCTCTTGGATTGGCAGGGGATTTGACGATCTATGGTAACCGGCATAATGTAATGGTGATCAGGGAAGAAATTACCCCCGATAAAAGAGAAAGAAGAACCATAACACGTCTCAACCTTAACTCTGCAGAATTATTTACATCACCATATTACTATCTGCAGTCCAACGATATAGTTTATGTTGAACCAAACAAGGCAAAAGTTGCGAGCACCAGCAGGGCAAGCCAATGGCTACCAGTAGTTTTTAGTGGCCTGTCTCTTGCTGCAATCGTAGTTGATCGTTTATTAAATTAACAAGCAAGTCATGGCAACACCAATTCAAAAATCAAAGTCTAAACCCGGGAAATCGGCCCTCGGTGATGTCCTGTTCAAATACCTTCCATACTGGCCGATCTTTATCGCCTTCCTTATCGTGAGCCTGTTCGCTGCCTGGTTCTACCTGCGCATCACTCCACCCCAGTACGAGATCTCCGCATCAATCCTGATCAAGGATGAAAACAAGGGGTCTACTGAAGGTGCGACCATCAACGCACTTGACCAGGTATCTCGCAAAAAGATTGTGGAAAACGAAATTGAGATTTTCCGCTCCCGCACACTGATGCAGGAAGTTGTGGACAATCTTCACCTGTATGCTCCACTTTATGAAGAGGATAAACTTGTATCCAGGTCCGCTTACACCAGCTCACCTATAATTGTGAAAGCAGCCTTTCCGGATAATATTAAACCTGTTGATAAAGTTTTATTCGATTATAATGCTGCTGACAGCCAGGTGGTCATCGGGGCAAAAAAATACCCGCTTAACCAAACCGTGGAAACTGATTTTGGTAAACTGATATTTAAACTCAACGACAAACAGATTGACCAGCCCAAAAATCAATTGTTTTTCTCGCTGGAGGACCCAAGAAAAGTGACTTCTTCGCTGTTGAAAGGTCTTAGGGCAACAGCGTCTACCAAACTTACTTCTATTCTTACCCTCGAGGTCCGTAATAC
>JAEYOL010000174.1 GCA_023411775.1 Bacteroidota bacterium
GTTCCACCGGAAGCACTGGTGCCACCATATTTATGATCCCAGCTTCCATTCACCGGCAGGAAAAGATGTGAACCTGAGCCGGTAAACGGCATGGTAAGCGTAAACTCAGCATTACTCTGCCGTGTAAATTGCTGCGACGGCACCGGTACCGGGTTGTCCCAGCCTCCCTGAGTAGCATCACCAACAATAAATAGATCATCCGGTACCGAAGCGCCGGTATGTGGTGTGACCGAATATTTCATGGTCAGGAAGTTGACGATGATCTTATAAAGTCCATCGGCAGCGGGTCCCGGTGTATTTGAGCCCGGAACTGCACCATCTGCCAACAGATCACCACCCGTTGCGCTACTTCCGCCAAACTTATGATCCCAATTTCCATTCAATGGAAGGAAAAGATAGCTACCACCCGATTTCAATTCCAGTATCGCACCAAATGTTGTGGCGTCGATCTTTGTAAATTGCTGCGATGGCAGCGGTACTGGATTTGCCCAGCCACCAGGTGTAGCATCGCCCACGATATATAAATTATCAGGTATGGTCTGAGTATAAGGTGTGACGGTATACGTTCCTGTTTGGAAATTCACTATTATCTCGTATAGTCCACTGGCCGCCGGACCTGGGGTATTTGAACCCGGCACCGCACCATCAGCCAGCAAAGCACCGCCTGTGGCACTGCTACCACCAAATTTGTGATCCCAACTTCCAGCCACCGGCAGGAACAGATAGCTGCCACCTGCGTTGAGATGAATGACTATACCATATGATACATCATCGATCCGGGTAAACTGCTGTGATGGTATGATCGAAGCATCATTTGTCCAGCCCATCGGTGTTGCGTCACCCACGATATAAAAATTATCAGGTATGGGGGTGAAGGTTGTGATATTGATCTTAACCTTATTGGAATTTCCAAGTACCGAGTTGTAGTTGGCGCCCAGGTAACTTACAATCCTGAATTCCGCATCTTCTGTTGATCCACCCTGGATACCCGCAGCGATGGCCATCGTGTTTAATTCATTAACGGTAATGCTGGTGTTTAGCGAACTACCCAGTTGCTTTACCTGAGGATTTGAAAAATCGCCGCCGGCAATATCCATCTGCAAAGCATAATAAATGGTATTGTTACCATAGGGACTCGCATTCCAGTTGAACGATATTGCCGTGTTGGTGGCATTGCTAACCTGCAACACCAATGGATCAGTTGAAGAAGCCGCCAGCGTTACAGGAACGAGATACGAACTGATCTCGACTTTTATAGTATTAGAAACAAATTGGTCGTTATTATTCGCATATGATGAAACCAGCCTCACGTCAAAACCAAATGTCTGCCCTGGAGCAAAGCCAAACCCCGCAAGGATATCGTTGAGTTGCTTTCCTGTAAAAGCCATACTGAAGACACCGTTGACCGCCTGTGTGACCTTTTGTGAAAAATTACGGCCGGCAGAATCTATTTCAAGCACAAATTTTTGGTTCACCGTATCAGTGGCATAACCAGGATCCGTCCAGGAAAATGTTACCACATTATTCAGTGAGTCGGCTGCCGTGGGATTGATCGTAACACTCGATGCGGAAAGTGTGACAGGGCTACCATTATTATAGTAAGGCAACTCCTCGACCTTATGACAAGCTGCGATGAACAGGAGCATTCCGGCCAGGGGCAGCAAATAATTTCTTAGTGATTTCATAAATTACTTTATGTATAATTTGTAATTATTGTTTTACGATACTGAAAGTGCCAAGCTGAAAATTCACTGTAATCTTATACGTTCCGTCATCTGCAGGTACTTTAATATCGCCGCCACCACGCTTGAGTTTGTCACCATCAGGATTGTTGCTATTATTAGCTCCTTCCCATCCATATTTATCACCCCAGTCACCATTAACCGGCAGAAACAGCAGCGACTTGCCACCACTGAGGTCGATCGTTAATTCATAAAGCGTGTTGCTTACCTTGGTGAACTCCTGGTCGGGAAGTGGTACAGGGTTGTTCCATCCTCCTGGTGAAGCATCTCCTACCAGGAATAGCTGACCGGTTGAAGGCAGGTCCACCTTAGGTGGGGGAGAAAACGGCCGCGCAGACAGCGCAACAACATTAGATGTGATCTTTGCTGCGGAACCGATACTGGCAGTAACCCGGAACTCAAGGTTATAATCTCTTCGCGGATCGAGTTGTAATAACATATCATTACCAAGTATTCCGTTGATCTCGGCAACAGTATATCTCTTTTCCAGGTCTTTAGCAACTACAGTAGTGATCTTTCTACTACTATTAAAGTTAGCCCCCGCGGTATCCAACTCAAGTGTGTACACAACATCGTGTGAGCTGACACCGGTTGTAAACTTATAGTTGGGATTTGTCCAGCTAAGCACCAGTGCTGTATTGTTCTCCAGGCCTGGCTCCAGCGTTAAATTATTCACCGATGCAGTTAAAACAGGCGCTGTTTCCTCTTCCAGGAATATCTTGTTCTCATCCTTCTTGCAGGAAGCAAGAAGCAACAAGACCGACGAAAACATCAATTGAAAAATATATTTCATAATAAATTAATTACGAGTTAATAGCCAATATTCTGAACCAGGTTTCTGTTAGCATTGATATCACGTGATGGTATTGGATACAGGTTGCGAATCTGGGACACGCCTGTACCCGAGCTCACACCACCTTTCCAGGGCCACAGGTAACTGCTTTCCACAAAACGTTTGTAACGGATCAGGTCAGTACGGCGGAAACCTTCCCAGTATAATTCCCTGGCTCTTTCATCAAGTATGAAATCGAGGTCGAGGGCATTGAGTGCAATATTGCCCGAAGCATTTCCATAAGCGCGGGTGCGAATGGTATTGATATAGCCAAGGGCTGTATTTAAATCACCACCGGTTCCACCTCTCAACACGGCTTCAGCATAGGTAAGGTACATTTCAGCCAACCGGAAAATCGGCATATCCACATCTGCAAAATCCTGGCTTGATCCATTGCTGCCGTCGCGCTTCACATTCCTGAACTTGGTTACTGCAAGCCCGTCGGTGAACGTGGTGATATTTGATATTTCCGGGTTCTGGTCAGTTGTATAGAATAAAGCTCTTGAATCGGTGATCACCGAGAAAGAAGGATACCCGGGAAACAGCATCGGCAGGTTCTTTGTTGCGCGAGTACCGCTCCAGCCGCCGGCAATCCCGAAAGTTCCTGCTGGCATTGAGCCCCCAACGCAGGCATGCGTAAGGAAAGTGGTGCCGCCATAACCCTGCGTATTCAGGCCATCATAGTTGATCGTAAAAATAAACTCGTCAGTATTAAGGTGATTGTCGGCACGCATCAGCCAACTGTAGTTGCTGATCAGTGAATACCCTGCATCGATCACTTTTTTAGCATAGGTAACCGCATCAGTGTATCGTGCTGTGCCCGTGTACACTTCAGCGTTGAGATAAAGACGAGCCAGTAATGACCAAACTGCACCCTGGTCGGCCCTGCCATACTCGTTGCTGCGGGGCGTTGGCATATCTGCCTCTATAGCTTTTAATTCGCTTTCGATATAGTCAAATACTTCACTGCGGCTGGCCTGCGGAGGCGGCGCCCCACCAATCTCTGTTTCTTCAGTTGCAAAAGGCGGATTGCCAAAAAGATCGACCAACACCCAATATTGAAAAGCTCTCAGGAATCTTGCCTCGCGAGCATACTGTTTGATATTTTCCGCATCGGCACCCGAGATACCACGACCAGATACTTTATCGTCCGAGGACTGGCGAATAAATTCATTACACAATGTGATCTGGTAAAGGCAGCGATAATAAAGACCTGTTAGAAAACTATTGTTGGAAGTCCAGTTCATGTTGTGAAAATCCTGGATACCCACATCACCCCAGGTTATTACCGCTTCATCGGTGCTCAACACCTGGGCCTTCCAGAATAAGCGGTAAAAATCTGAGAAACCTTCATCAATACCCTGCACATCACCATTTCCTGCGGGTCCCTGGTTACCGGTAAGTGCAAAGCTTCCATAAACTTTTGCCAGCACCTGTTTGTATCCATCCGCGGTGGCATATACTGTTTCGGATGTCACATCATTAATTGGCGTAAGATCCAGCTTTTTGGTGCAGGACAGTATCAATAACAGGCCGGCTACAAGCAGGGAACTGGTTCTTAAAATATTTTTTGTCATACAGTTTATTTTAAGCAATTCGTTGGATTAAAAATCTAAGTTGAGACCCAGGGCGAATATCCTCGGCCTTGGATAAAAATTATTGTCGATACCGCCATATACTTCGGGATCCACTCCTTTGTATTTGGTGATCACAAATACATTCTGCACATTGGCAGTGATCCTCAGGTTTGTGTTCTTCCTGATCAGATCGCCTGCGTTATACCCGATATTGAAGTAATCCATTCTTAGGAAAGACGCATTTTCAATAAAATAGTCCGACAAAAAGTAACGGTCGCCATTACCACTGAAATCTGTTTCCAACACATTTCTTGTACCATTGGCGAGGTAACCCAACGGGTCGATGATATTACGTTGCGTACCAGTATTTGAGAACCTGTTATTATAGAGATAGTTCCCAAAATTTGCCCTAAGCGAGAAGCCGGCGCTCCATTTCTTCCAGTTTACATTTGAGTAAGCGCCCATAAATACCTCGGGATCGGGAGATTTATACCTGTACAAATCATCAACGTTTACGAGACCATCGCGGTTCCTGTCTTCAAAAAGGTCTTCAATTGGTTTGCCATCCTTACCATAGATCTGTTGGTATACATAGAATGAGCTTTTCGGGTATCCAACTGTATGGATCTGGATAGTGCTACCCACGCCACCGGCGATACCACCCACGAGGTTGCCTGGGAAACTTGGGTCATTCACAAAAGTGAGTCGCGTGATCTCATTCTCATTATAAGTAACGTTGAAACCAAGATCCCAAACCAGGTCATTGCGGCGAATTGGCTGGGTATTGATTGAAAATTCAACACCCCTGTTTTCCATGTTACCGATATTAGCCAGGATCTTATTAGAGAAGTTGGTGCCTGCCGACTGGTCGATCACGCTCAGCAGGTCTGTAGTTTTTTTCAGGTAAAAATCTATCGAACCACTAACCCGGTTATTAAGAAAACCATAGTCAAGACCTACGTTATAGGTTTCAGTTTCTTCCCATTTCAGGTTGGGGTTATAACCTGCAGGCCTGTACATTTCATAATAGGTGCTGCCAAACTGGTAGCGGGCTTGCGCATTTGCCACTGAATAACGCGGAATATAATCGTAGTTGGCAATACCATCCTGCTGGCCAGTTACACCATAACCGAGTCTCAGTTTCAGGTCACTTACTATTCTTGAATTTTTAATTCCACCTTCTTCACTTATCCGCCAAGCAAAGGCACCGGAGGGGAACAGGCCCCAGCGGTTGTCTTCGGAAAAACGGGATGAACCATCACGACGAAGGGTACCGGTAAAAAGATACTTACCATTTAAGGTGAAATTCAAACGACCAAAAAATGAGATCAGCCTGTTTTGTTGTTCATCGAAACGGAAGGTCGGTGAACTGATCAGCGTGCCATCAGTAGTGTAGTCAGAGTACGGAGTCCATCTCTTGCCATCTGCTGACATTAGCACACCATTTGGATCAAGCTTGCCATTATAGTTGGTGGTGAGGAAATCCTGGTAAGAATAACCGGCCATCACGTCGATACGGCTTTTTATCGAACTGATCTCTTTGGCATAGTTCAGGTACGCTTCCAGGATCTGGTTCGACTTGGTCTGACGATAACGATTGTTCACGCCACCATGTTGCCCGTCGGGCGAGCGTAAATATGACGAGGCCGCACTGTCCGGAATCACCACCGTTCCTTTACCTTCAGACAGATCATAACCCAGGTTAAGATTTACCCGCAGGTCGGGGAAGAAATGAAGTTTATAATCAAACTGCACATTGCCTATACTTCTGAACACATCGCTTTTATCGTTACGCTGTTCGAGCAGTCCAACCGGGTTTAGTGGCGACAGGTCTTTCAAACCTGTAGTAGAAGCAGGATCCAGCCATTCAAAAAATCCGCCGAACCTTTTTCCGGTTGAATATACTGGTTTGGTGGGATCAAAACGAACAGCATTACCGATCGCGCCTTCATCAGCAAATTTAGAATGACTCAGTGTACCCTTCAGATTGACATCAATCTTAAGGTGATCATCAAACAACCTTGGGCTTACGGAAACAGCCGCCGAGGTCCGGTTTAGATTTCCTGTTCTGAGAATACCGTCCTGGCTCATATATCCTAGCGAAACACGGTAGGGCATATTTTTCATGGAGCCGGATACACTCAGGTTATTATCTGTTGTGAAAGAGGCATCATAAATTTCATCCTGCCAGTCGGTACTTTCATTTCCCAGCAGGGCGATCTGGGCTTGTGTGCCATGAGACTGAACATATTCCCTGAACTCGTCCGCAGTAAGCACGTCAGCCTTTTTAGGCAAAGTAGATACTGAGTTCTGCGTATTGAAATTGAATTTGGGGCGACCGCTTTTTCCTTTTTTGGTGGTGATGATAATCACGCCGTTGGAAGCGCGGGAACCATAGATAGCCGTTGCTGACGCGTCTTTTAAAATATTGAAAGACTCAATATCGTTGGGGTTAATCATCGCCAGCGCGTTAGCTGTACCCGAGATGCCGCCATTATCTACCGGCACTCCATCGATCACAATAAGTGGA
>JAEYOL010000276.1 GCA_023411775.1 Bacteroidota bacterium
GTGATCATGGGCAATATCTGGTCGGCGCAAAGTCTGTTGGATGTAAAGTCGTCAGTTGAAAACAGTGAAGGAAGATCGCAGCAGGAATTGATCGACGCGGCCGGTAAAAGTATGTTGCAATTGCACCAGCAGTATCCATCAGCAAGAAGTTTTGCCTATACTTTCAGGTTGCAGGAAACCTATTGGGCCGTTATGCAACATGGTAGCGACCTGGTGGTGTCGAAAGAAATTCCTATCGTTGAGGTAAAAGATAAAGCCGGCAGTGGTGACTGTTTTAAGGCCGGTCTCATTTATGGGATGGTCAACCGTCAGGCCAACCAAAGGATTTTGGATTTTGCTGCTGCTGCTGCTGTTGGCAAATTGAATGAAGTGGGTGATGCCACCAGTCAGACTGTTTTTGAGATCAATTCAAAACTTGTGTCATGAAGAAATCAAAAAAGGTAATTGAACTCATCAAAAAACAGGGCATGGTTCCCTTGTATTATCACGACGACAGGGAAGTATGCTTTGAAATAGCAAAGGCATTATACAAGGCAGGTATCCGCTTTATTGAATTTACCAACCGTGGTCCGGAGGCGTTGAGCAATTTTAAGTATTTGTTGAAAAAGCGCGATGAGGAAATGCCTGATCTGTTGCTGGCTGTAGGTACTATCAAACAGGCACGCGATGCAAAAACTTTTATCAAAACAGGAGCGGACTGTGTGATCAGTCCGGGCATCGTTCCGGAAATCGGTGAGATAACGCATGATGCTGGTCTGTTGTGGGTACCTGGCTGCATGACGGCGACTGAGATCATGCTTGCGGAAACTTGTGATGCTGGTTTGGTCAAACTGTTTCCCGGCAATTTGTTGGGGCCCGGATTTATGAGTGCAATTCGTGACTTGTTTCCCGGAATGAATTTTATGCCTACGGGTGGTGTGGAAGCGGAGCACGAAAATTTGAAAGGCTGGTTCAGCGCTGGCGTTTGCGCGGTAGGTATGGGAAGTAAACTGATCAGTAAAGAAATTTTAGCCCGCAGGCAGTATAATGAATTGACACGCCTGTCAGTGGAGGCACTAGCTATCATTAATGAAGTAAGGACTTCACTACATAAAGAAAAATAATAACGATGCAGCAACACATTGGAAAGTACAGGTGGACCATCTGTGCCCTGATCTTTTTTGCCACCACTATCAACTACCTCGACCGTGCGGTGATCAGTTTGCTAAAGGGGCCGCTGGAGAAAGAATTCAACTGGACAGAATCCGACTATTCCAATATCGTGATCGCATTTCAGTTGGCGTATGCGTTTGGAATGCTGGTCGTGGGTCGCTTTATCGACAGGATTGGAACCAAGATCGGTTATGCCCTGTCGATTATACTCTGGAGTATTGCAGCCGGTGGGCATGCTTTTGTGAAAAGCACCCTGGGGTTCATCGTTGCCCGCGCCGGCCTGGGTGTAAGTGAAGCCGGTAATTTTCCCGCAGCGATCAAAACAGTCGCCGAATGGTTTCCCAAAAAAGAAAGAGCGCTCGCTACTGGTATATTTAATTCGGGAGCCAATGTCGGTGCTATTCTTGCGCCGCTGACTGTGCCATTCATTGCAAAAGAGTGGGGCTGGCAGTGGGCGTTTATACTTACAGCTATCACAGGTTTTATCTGGCTGGTGTTCTGGATTATTTTGTATGAAGTTCCTGCCAGACATAAGCGACTTAGCAAACCTGAATTTGATTATATCCATAGTGATGTGGATGAACAAACGCAGGTGGCCGGCGATGAAGCGGCAAAAAAAGGCGTGTCATGGATAAAACTGCTGGGCTTTAAACAAACATGGGCGTTTATTCTTGGAAAATTTCTCACCGACCCGGTCTGGTGGTTTCACCTGTTTTGGCTGCCGGCATTTTTAAAAGCGGAGTATGGTATTGAAGGTACCGGCATGGCTATTCCCATTGCTGCGGTGTACACTTTGTCAACGATCGGAAGTATATGGGGTGGCTGGCTGCCGATGAAATTCATTAATGGAGGCTGGCCGGTGTTTCGTTCACGAAAGACTTCGATGCTGATCTATGCCTGCCTGGCATTACCGGTGGTGTTTGCACAGTATCTCGGGGGATTCCATATGTGGCTGGCAGTTGGTATCATTGGTATCGCAACTGCAGCACACCAGGCCTGGAGCGCGAATATATTTACAACCGTATCTGATATGTTTCCCAAAAAAGCTATCGGCTCGGTAACCGGCCTGGGTGGCATGGCTGGCGCGCTGGGCGGTATACTGATCGCCAAGCTCACCGGTCTCATCCTCGATCATTATCGCCCGCTCGACAAACTTGAAACGGGGTACTATATCATGTTTTTGATATGCGGTTTTGCTTACCTGATCGCCTGGCTGATCATGCATTTCCTGGTTCCGAAGATGAAGCGGGTGGATTTATAAGAGGTAACTCGACCTAATTGTATTAATGGAATTTTTTCCCTGATGCCAGCATCTCGATGATGGCTTTTATACGTTTTTCCCTTGTCTCGGGCTTTTTGGCTGTCTGCAAGCGCCAGTTAATGGCAAAGCGGTTTGTTTTGTTGAGAGTATCAAAAAATTTTTTTGCCCTGGGTTTTTTAGCAAGCAGGGCGAGGAAATCTTTAGGCAACTCCGTATTTGCCGGTGAATCATATGCTGCCTGCCAGCGACCGTCGGTCTTAGCGGCTTCAATTTGTTTTAACCCCGCGGGTTTCATTCTTCCTGACTCAACCAGTTTTTCGGCCCGCTCTACATTCAGTTTTGACCAGATGCTTTTAGGACGTCGGGGTGTAAAGCGCTGCAGGTATGACTTTTCGTCGTATCCGTTGGCCAATCCATCGATCCAGCCATAACAGAGTGCAACTTCTACGGCTTCCTCGTACGTAATGGTGGGGACGCCTGACTTTTTCTTATAAAACTTCAGCCAGAGCCCCGCGGCAGATTCGTGATTTTTCTTTAACCATTGTTCAAAGCTTTT
>JAEYOL010000018.1 GCA_023411775.1 Bacteroidota bacterium
TGTACAATTGGAAATTCTCACGTCGCGCATTTCCCGGGAGATTGCTGCTGGTGCGATTAAATCCAAATTGCTGTGTGCCGGCAGAGAATGAAAACTGTGGTGTGAATTTTAAATAATTTTTTGGGCCGCCCACATGCATCCAGTAAAAACTATGGCGTACCGAAGCAGACAAACTAAAATCGGAAATATCTTCCTCGATCGTGCTGTTTACAAAAGGTCCCCTGCGCAACCGCAATAAGCGGATAAATCTTTCTCTCTTTCTATATTCGGTACGGCTACCCCAGCCATAGCTGGCCGAGATACCGGGTTGCAGCCATGACTTCCGCCAGGTAAAGTACGCGTTAACCTCGTTTTGCAAAGGCGACAAATAAAACGGCAGGGATTCTTTTGTAAAATAGCGTGTATAAGAAACGCCCCCGATCCAATCCATGTTTTGAATAAAATCAAACGAAGGGGTTATCGAATACTGGTAAAGATTCAGCTGTCTGCCGTCATCGGTTATATTGCCGGAAATAGTGATCCCCGGACCCGACTTATGGTAGTATCCCAATGTCGGGGAATAAACATTTGCCTTTCTCGTTTTTAATTCGGTATTCCCATTGTTCACGAAATTGAAATATCCTCTTCCGGCCGATACGCTGGCCATGAAATAACTCCGTGGCGCCAGCAGGGAGTCAAGAAAAAGCTCCAGTTCGTCCATCAGCTCTTCATAATTTATGCTGGTATCTATCAGCCAGTCCTGCTGCACCGGCACGGTATCCGGAGGATCTTGCTGCGACTGCCCGACGAATGCGAGAAGAACAAAGACGATGGTGAAAAGGCTGTTTCTGATCATGTATGGAAAACTTCAAAATGTTAAAGCTGTGACAGGAGCCGGGGGTTTGGGTTTAATTTGAAATAGTTTAAGGTAGTTGAATGTGGTGGAATGTAGTTTAATATTGTATCACAACACTGATTTATTACGATCAGAACCTGCTACGTCAACATCATAAATGATCATAATAATCATAATGATCCGCGAGCCCCCTTCTCCGATCAAAGGAGTCCCCGGTGATGGAACGGTGAACGCGGATTGTCATGATGGTTATGATTTATTATGATCAGATCCTGCTACGTCAACATCATAACAGATCATAATAATCATAATGATCCGCGGCCCCCTTCTCCGATCAGACGAATCTTCGGTGAAAGAACGTAGAACGCGGATTGTCATGATGGTTATGATTTATTATGATCAGAACCTGCTACGTCAACATCATAACTGATCATAATAATCATAAAGATCCGCGTGCCGCTTTTCATGGTTTAAGGTAGTTGAATGTGGTGGAATGTAGTTTAACATTGTATCACAACATTCAACAATCTTCAACAATCTTCAACAACATTCAACAATCTTCAACAATCTTCAACAACATTCAACAACATTCAACCAGATCCCTTCTCAGCTTAACTCCAACACCGTTATCTCAGGCAGTATCCCCACCCGGCCCGGGTAGCCTATAAATCCATAGCCCCGGTTCACATAAAGCTTCTGTGATTCTTTTTCATACAGCCCTGCCCATTGCTGGTACACGTACTGCACCGGGCTCCACTTAAATCCCGGCAGTTCCACGCCAAATTGCATGCCATGGGTATGTCCTGAAAGCATCAGGTCTATATCTGCATACTTTGGCCTGATCTCGCCATCCCAGTGTGAAGGGTCATGGCTCATCAATATTTTAAAAGGATACTCTCCGGCGCCATGGTAGGCTTTTTCCATATTGCCATATTTTGGAAAACGGGCTTTAGCGCTCCAGTTCTCCACACCCAGCAGGGCGATCTTCTCCCCGTTTTTCTCAAAAACCACGTGTTCATTCATCAGCAGTTTCCATCCCATCTCGGCCTGGATCTGTTTGAGCTTATCGAGGTTGGCCCTTTTTTCATCCTCGCTTTCCCATGTAACGTAGTCGCCATAGTCGTGGTTGCCCAGGGTGGAGTACACACCCATGGGTGCATTCAGCCTGCCGAACACATCTGCCAAACCTTCCATCTCATGCGCCGTGTTATTCACCAGGTCGCCGGTAAACAGAATGAGGTCGGGTTTCTCATTTAATATTTTCTGTATGCCTTTTTCCACCGCCTTCTTATCCATCAGGCTGCCCGAGTGTATGTCGGAAATGTGAACGATCTTCAATCCTTTAAATGCAGCGGGCAGGTTGCTAAATGAAAGCGCGATCCTCTTTACCTGGTAATGGTATTTATTACCAAATCCATTTACAAGTGTGGCAAATATGCCGCTGCCCGCGATCATACCCACCCAGCTTAAAAAAACCGAACGGCTTATTTTTTCATCACCCGGGCTATTGGTGGCGGTGTTTGAGGATCCAAATTTTCCTACGCCCCACTGCACTACTCTCCTGATATCATCGATAAACAGGAATAGGGCGGCAATGAATTTGGCAAAGAATAGGCCCATGACGATGGCAAACAGCGTGGTTCTTAAAATTTTTGCCTGGTGGGCAAAATGCAGGTATGGCAGCACCAGCAAGATAACCAGGGCGGCTATGGAAATGGTCCAGTAAACGGCGTAGATGATCGTTTTTGTGCGGCTGCCAGCCGGGTAGGCGATTATTTTAACCGCCTGGAACACATAAATATCCAGGATGATCATCAGGCCGATCAATATCCACCAGGCAGGAGAATTTCGCATCTAATTGTTTTGAGACGCAAAGATAACGATGCGGGCGTATTGTGTGGATAGTATCCACAATAGGCAAAACTGCAAGTGTCTTCCACTATTTTTTAATAGAAAGATAAAACAGGGCCAAATATCGGGGTGTGTGCCTGCCTGGTTACTTTTTACGCATGATATGTAATTATGTGCCTGACGCCCTCCAGCAGGAACAATCTCTTTTCCCTTTTGAAACTGTGAAGTATGAGGATTTGATAATAATGATGATACGATCAAAGATGCAGGCCATTTGTAAATGCTGCACAATATTTCTACCAGCCATTTTTTATCAAAAAAAATGTGATTTTCCAAGAAATATAGCGTAAACCCTTATTGCTAAACTGAAATATGTGAGTGAACTTGTTGTATGAGCCTGGTCATTATTTTCAAAACCCGGTAGTTGCATTTTTAACTACTCCCAAATTGCTGCACTATGAGAAAACTGCTTTTTGTCATTGCCATACTAAGCTGCTTT
This sequence comes from Bacteroidota bacterium, assembly GCA_023411775.1. Taxonomy (GTDB): domain Bacteria; phylum Bacteroidota; class Bacteroidia; order Chitinophagales; family Chitinophagaceae; genus Terrimonas_B. Next base: position 3,186 of record JAEYOL010000018.1, read on the forward strand.
TGTTTTGCCGAATGCAAAAAAAAAACACAGCCCGCCTTCCGACAATCCTTACGGCCTGCATAATACCACACAGGAATGAAGAATATCTTTGTCTGCATAGGTTAAGATTAATTATTTAAGGATCTAAACTTAGCTTATAATTAGCGGCACTGCAACGCAAGTCAAAGGAATGATGTCAGTATAGTGATAAATGACATTGCCTTACATAGGAATTACAATTTGAAAGTAAATGACTAATTATGAAAAGAATCTTTTACGCTCTTGCTCTTTTCAGCTGCTTTGGCCTTTTTTCCTGCAAAAAAAATAATAGCGAAAGAGATTGTACACAGGTTGCAATAGTTCCTTACCAACCATTTAAAGATCCGGTATGGCACCCCAACGGGCAATTATTGGGATTTAATCACACGCCGCAAACAGGAATTTTCCCTATGGACAGTCCACCCTGTGAGTGGTATATGAATGCTGTAAACCGCGATTCTACCGGCTTCTATTTGATGAATAAGGATGGTACCGGTTTCAAACGAGTAACAAATTATTACCTGTATTATCCTTCCTGGTCGCCGGATGGTAGCTGGCTGGCATTTTGCGCTCCGCCGCATATTTATAAAATGCGGTTTGACGGGGTAAATTTTGACACTGCTAATATTGTACAGCTTACTGCTACCGGTGCTAATTTTCACCCAAGCTGGACTCCAGAGGGAGATACCATTTATTATGACTCAAATGTGGATACAAACGGCCAGGGGTATTATGTATGGAAAATGGCAGCCGACGGAACAGGGTACACAGGGATGGAAGGAACGGGGAGGCAACCTTTTGCAGGGTCAGACAACAGGGTATATTACATTGGACTATACAATGAAATATTCTCTATGAAAAAAGACGGAACAGATAAAAAGCAGGAAACATTTAATGGAAAAAGCAGTAAACGCTATCCTATGTACTACAATGGCGAAGTATTTTTTTGGGATGCCCGCCTTTTTTCAAGTCCAACAACAATGTATTCTCCAAAACAACTTACAAATTTTGCCGGAGAAAGCTATACAATCTCGATAAACGGAGAAGTTGTTTATTTAACTATGGAGTTCTCAATTACCGACAAACGGTTTGGCACATTGTGGATAATGAATGCTGATGGCAGCAATAAGCGACAGCTTACATTTAATAACTTTTAAAAGTAAAGCCACATGAAAAAAAATTTTACTTTATTGCTGTTTGCAATAGCAGGTACAGCAATTTACGCACAGCCCAACCTTAACAATCAGGTAATAGTATATTTTAAAACAGGGGCAACCAGGGTGGCGCCGGGCAATACCACTGCAAATATTAGCTCTGTAAATATTTTAAGTGTGCTTAACAATTATAGCATCCCCACAGTTAATGTAGTGCCATCTTTCCCTGCATTTAATGAAGCCGATACTGTTAATTATGAATTGGGAGAAAGCTCAAGACAAATGAACCGGGCAAAACTGTTTACTGTAACGGTAACAAACCCTGCCACTAAAAATAATTTTATCAATTCCCTAAACGGGTTAAGCGAAGTGCTGTATGCAGAATCAAACGGCTATGCTTCCCATAACCTGATACCTGCTGATGGCAGGTTTGCCCAGCAATGGGGTTTACGAAATACCGTAGTACCTAATGCAGATATTCATGCAGAGCGGCATGGGATATTTTTACGGGCAATGCTAATTCTATTATCGCAATTATAGATGATGGTGTTGATGTGGACCATGATGATTTAGATGCAAAAATACAGGGTGGAGACAATGGATTTTTAATTGATTTAGATAATTTGGGAAGACAGTTAAGCCATGGATCGCATGTAGCAGGTATTGCTGCAGCCATTACTAATAATGCAGTCAACAACGGTGTGGCCGGTGTGGACTGGGCTGCGAGGATTCACCCCAAAAATATTTTTGATGACAACGGAGACCCGGATATTACCCAAAGCATTTTTGATGCCGTAAACTTTAATGCAAATGTGTGGACTTTAAATAACAGTTGGGGGCTTATACAGGGATTAGATGAGTTCGATAATGGGATTCCGGGAAGGTATTCCGTAACTGTGCGTTCGGCCTTTGCACATGCTTACAGAAATAACAGGGTTAGCTGTATAGCAATGGGGAATCATCAATTGGTTTTTGGGGCTGGTAATCGTTATGCAAACGATGTTGCTTTCCCCGCCGGGTTTAACACTGGCAGTATTACTGTTGGTGCAACAAATATTAATGATGATATTGCAAATTTTTCGGCTAACGGGCCGCATATTGACGTAGCTGCACCGGGTGTTGGTATCTGGTCAACTAATTTTAATGATAATTATATTGACCTGAATGGTACATCTATGGCAACACCATATGTTGCCGGGCTGGCTTCCTTACTAAAAGGCTTTAACATCAACCTCGCTAATGATGATATAGAGCAGATTATCCGGTTATCCGCAGATGATGCAAATATATTAACAGACCCTGGTTTCGATAATCAAATGGGTGCCGGCCGTATCAATGCAGAAAGGGCGTTGCAGTTTTTACAGGCGCCAAATACACTGCAACAATTAAGCATAACGGGGGGAACTATTAACAATACAAGCGGAAATATGACAAGAATATTTTTGGGAGTTCCCGGTTTAGCCGATGCCGCATATATAGTAAGAGGGAGCGAAGTGAGAAGAAATATAGCTTTCCCGGCTATGTGTAATCTTATTGGTGTATGGGGAAGAGGCGTAGGTACTACAGGTTTAAGAGAAGAAAACGGTAAAGTTTTGGTGAGGGCATTTGCGAAGTTGTTCCGGGAACTTTAACTGCTACAAGCGCAACGTTAAGAACCTGGATTTACGAAGTTTGGACAGTATTAGGTCAAAGAATTGGCTTTTTCCCTCAGGAAGCCAATAATGTTATTTTTCAATATACTATCTTAGGAGTTCCGGCACCATCACAAATTTCGGGTGATAATAATTTCTGCACTACTTCAACAGCATATAGTATTCCCAATCTTCCGGCGGGTTCCATTGTGACCTGGAGCGCTACCCCTTCGGGCGCAGTAGGGTTTAGCTGCAACCCCTGCAACCCTGTTTCCTTAACCAGAAATTACGATGCCATTGTTAGCCTCACTGCTACTGTAACGAATGCCTGTGGGGATCCTATTGTCATTAATAAAAATAATGTAGTTGTTGGCTTCCCTCCATTTATCGGCCCTACCGGTGCCGATACGGCCTGGCCTAATAGCAACTATTACTATTATGCTCACCTGCCGCTGGGTTACCCGCCCGTTTCTGATTACTACTGGGAGCTGCCTTCCGGCTGGACCATCTTATCGGGACAGGGCACCAATACCTTATATGTGCGTACCGGAACTACCGGCGGCGCCGTAGAAGTGGATGTAACGGCCTGCGGCATTACAAGACCAGCCTATAATTATGTGGAAATCGGCAGCGGCTCCTAGTGGCCCGACGGCGGCGGCGGTGATGTATATATGCGGCAAAGCACCCGGCTTTCTCCCAACCCCGCAGATAATTTCGTAACCATTTCAATGGGGAATAATAACAGTATAAAAACGGGCAAAGAAGCTAATACATTTTTTAACTCCGTTACAATCTATGATATAAATGGCGCGGTAAAAAAACGCCAGCAATATAAGGCTGGCACCCGGCAGGCGCGGGTAAATACAAGCGACCTGCGCCCGGGTGCCTATATTGTAGAAATTACAGATGGCAGGCAAGTGGAAAGACAACAACTGATCATTCAAAAATAAACGACTGCTCTGGCAGCCCATAACACCAAAGCCCGGCCGTAAAGTCGGGCTTTTGACTATTCTTTCACCGAAGACTTATTTTTGCCCGGTACACTGCTGAAAATGGGCAAAACTTAATTTTGCCGATTTAAGGATTGAGGACAATTTTACCACAAACCAGCCTGGTTATATTACATTTTTTTTAAATAAACCGCAGGAGACCGCGATGGCAAGAATCATAGGTGTAGCAAATCAAAAAGGAGGCGTAGGCAAAACCACGACCGCCATCAACCTGGCGGCCAGCTTTGCCGTCCTGGAATTTAAAACCCTGCTGGTCGACGGCGATCCGCAGGCCAATAGCACTACCGGCGTGGGTTTCGACCTTCATAATATTACACAAAGCCTTTACGACTGCATGGTCAACCAGGCCAATGCACGCGACGTAATCCTGAAAAGCGATATTCCCAACCTGGACCTGCTCCCCTCCCATATTGACCTGGTAGGCGCCGAAATTGAGATGATCAATTACCCCAACCGGGAAATGGTCATGAAAAACCTGCTGGAATCAGTGCGCGGCGATTATGATTTTATTATCATCGACTGCTCACCTTCCCTGGGTCTGATCACCGTAAATGCCCTCACCGCCTCCGACTCGGTGGTAGTACCGGTACAATGCGAGTTTTTTGCGCTGGAAGGTCTGGGCAAATTATTGAATACCATCAAGATCGTACAAAGCAGGCTGAATACCGCGCTGGTGATCGAAGGAATCCTGATGACCATGTACGACGGCCGTCTCCGCCTTTGCAACCAGGTAGTCAGCGAAGTGAGACGGCATTTCGAAGACATGGTCTTTAGCACCATTATCCATCGCAATGCCCGGCTGGCCGAAGCGCCCAGTGTGGGCAAACCGGTGATCCTGTACGATGCCAACAGCAAAGGCTCGATGAATTACCTGAACCTGGCCAAAGAGATTTTGCAGAAGAATGATATGACGAAGATTAAGAATGAGGAGAGGATATTGAGTTTGTAGGTGGATGCTGGATACTGGATGCTGGATACTGGATACTGGATACTGGATGCTGGATACTGGATACTTGATACTGGAAATTTGGAATTAAAATGACGAACCCAAAACAAAATAAAGAAGCCTTAGGTAAAGGAATACGTTCCCTGTTGCAGGGAATAGATAGTGACCTGAAGACCGGCGCGGGGGCGCTGAAGCCCGCCGTGGTGGAAAATGTAACGGGGATAAGCCGCATCCCGGTGGACCAGGTAGAACCCAATCCCAAACAGCCAAGGCGCGATTTTGATGAACAGGCGCTGAAAGAACTGGCTGATTCCATCAAACTGCACGATATCATTCAGCCGATCACGGTTTCAAAACTGCCATCAGGAAAGTACCGCCTGATCTCGGGTGAACGCCGCTGGCGGGCCACGAAAATGGCGGGCTTAAAAGATATTCCCGCTTACCTGCGCCAGGCCAATGATACTGAACTGCTGGAACTCGCCCTGCTCGAAAACCTGCAACGCGAAGACCTGAATGCCATGGAAGTGGCGCTTAGCTATAAACGCATGATGGAAGAGCTCGACTATACCCAGGAGCAGGTGGCCGAGCGCATGGGCAAGGACCGTAGTACCGTAGCCAACTTTATCCGCCTCCTGAAACTGCCCCCGGATATCCAGCTGGCGGTTCGCAACGGACAACTCAGCATGGGTCATGCCCGGGCACTCATCAACGTGGACACCGTCGATAAACAACTTTATATCTACAAAGAGATCAAAGAAAAAGGTTTGTCGGTCAGGCAGACCGAAGAGCTGGTGCGCAATCTCTACAAACAAAATGGCGCTGTTAAAAAAGCTTCAAAAAGCGGGCTGGCTCCTGCCTATCAGAAAATAGAGGATAACTTAGCTTCTTATTTCAGCACAAGGGTAAAATTGAAACATAGCCGCAATGGCAATGGACAGATCATCATCGAGTATTATTCGCAGGAAGAGCTGAACAAGATACTGGAACAGATGGATGTAAGGGTCAGCTAACCGGGTGCCGGAACTGAACTATTATGAAGCAAGGACCTAATCACATGATGCAAATGCCCGGGAATCGCCAGTATGGTATGGATTATGAGGCCGGTTGTACAGACCGGGCCGGTTCATATACACACCGGCCTGCAGCCAGCATCATGAGATTCCTTTTTTCTATAAAAATATTATTCCTTTTTATCTGCTTCTCTGCTGCAGCCCTGCATACCACTGCCCAGGAAGAAGAAGTGCTGCGCTCAGCCGACTCGCTCAAAACCGTTACCGTAGACATCGATTCCGCCGCGCCGGAGGGAAAGAAAGTAAAAAAGGTCAACGTGTATGATCCGCGGAAAGCGGCTATCCGGTCGGCCATTCTACCGGGCTGGGGACAGGTGTACAACCGGAAATACTGGAAGGTGCCGATCGTGTATGGCGCGCTGGGTACTTCGGCCTATGTATTCTTTTTTAACCTGAATACTTATAAAGACACCAGGTTTGCCTACCGCGTAAAATACAATATGCGGGTAAATGGAACGGATTCTACTAACTACGACAGGATACCTGATTATTTAAAACCCATCTCGGAAGGTTCCCTACGCTCCTACCGCGACAGCTACCGACGCGATATCGATTACTCGGTGATCTTTTTTATCCTGCTCTGGGGACTGAATGTGGTGGATGCGGCCGTTGATTCGCATCTCAAGAGTTTTGATGTAAGCCCAGATCTTAGTTTCCGCATCAAACCCGGGCATAGCCAGATGGCGGGTACAACAGGCCTTAGTTTCGTGGTGAATATCGGCAAGCAAAAAAATACCGCGCTGCTTCCTTCGAGGTTTTGATACTCGCGCTTCACTCTGCATTTTCATTAGGAAAGTTGACTTGTCACCACCCACAACACCGGGCATTTATTCCTATCTTCACGACATTAACCAGAATAAATCTTTGTATGAAAATCGCCCTGATCGGCTATGGCAAAATGGGCAAAGCCATTGAAGAAATCGCCCTCGAACGAAATCACCAGGTAGTACTTAAGATCAATGATGAAAATCTCGATGAGTTTACAGAAATCAAATTGGCGACCGCCGATGTGGCCATCGAGTTTACCGGCCCACATAGCGCATTCGATAATCTCCAAAAACTGATCAGTTACGGCAAGCCTGTTGTAT
>JAEYOL010000042.1 GCA_023411775.1 Bacteroidota bacterium
ATGAGTTTCTGTGCAATGGTAGTTCAGTACTCGAGAGAAGAGATACCATGCTGCAGGTTGCTTCGCTATGACCAGTCAACTTAACAGACGCCTGGATTTGGATTAAAATACAATAGTTCTCTTCATAAAAACTTTGGTTGTTTCAGAAAACATTTGCCTTCTGAAACAACCTTTTTTATTTGTAAGAAATTCTTCCCTGGTTTCCTGAACTTAAATTGGTCTTCAAAGAAATTTTTTAGCCCCGAATTCCACTCCCAGTTGTACGTATCGATGTTTAGTATTTCCCTTACATGCCTTTTATTCAACATGAACAGCATCAATGTGTTTCTCAGGAATACTCAATGCCAGCTTAAGCCCAGTTCAATAAAGCTTTAATCCATTTTTAATCAACCATTTATAATTTTTTCAGCCTAAGTAGCTCCAATTCCCACCCTCTGTTCAAACATATTATATTTATTCATATATATATTATTTTCATATTATTGATTAATTTTTATGAACATTTTCAATAATTTTTTAACATTAATAAATTTTATATCCAAAAAAGTCTAATTTAGGAATGCGATTGCTGCATAACAATTTTTATTAATATTTAAACCCGCATCTGATTATGAGTACAAAAACCGTGAAACAGGTAGCTCCTTTCCTAATCTTGCTTTTTATTGCAATTGCAGCAGTCTTTATGAGCCCGGCGGTTGCGTTTGATCCGGCAACCGTGACTGGTGAAGATGGATCTCCGAAATATGTTTACGATAGTGGCGATATCGCCTGGATGCTGGTGTCATGCGCATTTGTGTTCCTGATGACCCCGGCGCTTGCATTCTTTTATGGTGGCATGGTCGGACGTAAGAATGTTTTATCGACCATGATAAAGAGTACGGTTTCCGCCGGTATCATTTCCATATTATGGGTCGTCATTCAATTCAGCCTTTGTTTTGGTAAATCAATTGGTGGTTTTATAGGTGACCCCTCCACCTTCCTCTTCTTTAAAGGTGTGATTGAAGGTGAGCCCTGGCCGCTCGCATCTACGATACCTTTACCCTTGTTTGCTTTCTTCCAATTAATGTTCGCCATCATCACTCCAGGTCTTGTTGTGGGTGCAGTGGCAGAAAGGATCCGTTTTAGTTCGTACACTTTATTTATAGTGCTGTTCGGCATATTGGTTTATGCTCCCCTGGCACATATGGCATGGCATCCCGATGGACTTATGGCAAGTTGGGGTGTACAGGACTTCGCGGGTGGCACAGTTGTGCATATTTCCGCTGGTATGGCAGCTCTGGCTGGTGCATTGGTTTTAAAGCCACGTAAATCAACCACGGTAGCTTCACCTGCCAATATCCCTTATGTTTTGATCGGCACCGGTCTACTTTGGTTTGGCTGGTTTGGATTCAATGCCGGCAGCGCAGTAGGTGCAGGTTCGCTTGGTGTGTATGCATTTGCCACCACCAATACAGCTGCTGCTGCAGCTGGCCTTTCCTGGATGTTCCTGGATGTGATCCGTGGTAAAAAACCATCGGTTCTCGGCTTTTGTATTGGTGCCGTAGTCGGCCTGGTAGCTATTACCCCCGCTGCAGGTTTTGTAGGCGTGCCACATGCATTGTTTATCGGCTTTACTGCCGCCATTATATCCAATCTTGTCGCTGAATTTCTCAAGCACAAGACAAAACTGGATGATCCCCTCGATGTATTCGCCTGCCACGGTATCGGCGGTATTACGGGTATGCTGCTCACCGGTGTTTTCAGTATGGTAAAACCAGGTGAGACTGCATTATTCCCATCCCAGTTCCCGATCCAGCTCGTAGGCATGGTGGTAGCTGTAGCTTATAGCTTTACCGTATCGTTTATCATTTTCAAAGTGATCAACCTGGTATTGCCTATGCGCGTTACACAGGCCGAAGAAGCCGAAGGACTGGATGCTACCCAGCATAACGAAAAATACCTGCAGGGTACTTTACTGGTTCACAACAATGGCACAGTAGAAGAAAAAACGCTTGCTGAGTAATTGTCTCCAGCCTTAACCCTTTTATAGCAGAAAAGGCACAGATCAAATGGTATAAACTTCTCGCAAAAGTTTATACCTGCTGTGCCCTTCCTTAACATCTAAAATGTATTTACAATGTTACGAAAAAAACTAATTGCTGCATTGGCAGTAACTGCTCTTATCTTACTCTCATTCTCTAATTCTTTGTGGTCACAGGATTCTACGGAAGCCAAGGAACCCGCCCTGACCATTTCCGGCTCGGTGGATGGTTATTACAAGTATGATTTTGCAAAAACTGCCTCAAATACTTTTACGAGCTTCACCCAAACTCACAATTCCTTCGCCCTGGGTATGGCGAGTGTAAAGTTTGAGCATAATGGCGACAAGATCGGCGCAGTGGCCGATTTTGGATTCGGACCCCGGGCCCGTGACTTCTCCTATGCTGATGAAGGAATAACGCAGGCCATCAAACAATTGTATGTGTCTTACTCCCCTACCGACTGGCTCACTTTCAGCCTTGGTACCTGGGGAACCCACGTTGGGTACGAAGTACTGGACCCCCAATACAATCGCAATTACAGCATGTCTTACATGTTTACCAATGGGCCGTTTTCACACACCGGTTTCAAAGCTGCAATATCCAAAGACAAACATAGTGTGATGCTCGGGATCGCCAATGCAACCGACTATCGCATACCTCCTTCCGGCCAGATCAATAAAAAATTCTTCCTGGCACAGTATGGCCTTGCTGCATCAGACAATGTAAGTCTTTACGTAAACTTTGTTTCCGGCCAGGCGCCTGATACCTCCAAATCCGCACAGGTAGATGCGGTCGTCACAGCCAAAATAAGCGATAAATTCAGCATCGGCTACAATGGTTCATATGCTTCAATAAAAGGATGGGACGGTGTGAAAAACCTGGATGCCCTCAACTGGTGGGGATCGGCATTGTATCTCAATTTTGATCCCCAGCCCTGGTTCGGCCTTACACTTCGTGGAGAAATATTTAACGACAAAGAACAATTAAAGGTTTATAGTGGTGCACCTGCTGGTGGAAGCATTTTCTCAACTACACTATCAGCCAATTTCAAAAAGGGTGGATTCACATTTATACCCGAAATAAGATTTGATAATGGCAGTGAGAATATTTTTGTCGACAAGAACGGACTTGCGACCAAATCGATGGGCAATTTCCTGTTTGCAGCTATTTATTCTTTCTAACACTTTTCAGTAAGAGAAGAATACACCATGAAACCTAAACCAATCAAGCCAGGCTTGCATCTGCAAAGCCTGGCTTGATATTTAATCGTGCTGGGTTTTAGAATATAGCTCCTTACTTAAAGGCCACCGTTATGCCGAATTCCGGCCCGCATTGATAATACCAAAGGAACAACGCATGGCCAGTTTCTCATAAGTTTCTTTGATCGGCGCCGTTACCAGTTGCTCTTCCATTTCGCGGATCTTGGTCAGTGCATATTGCTGAATCGTAAGTAATGGCAATACGATCCTTTCCCGCATCTGGATGGAAAGTTGGTCAACCGGGTAATCGGCCATCAGTTCGCTATGCCCCGACAATTTGGTGAGGTATTGCCTGGTCAGTTCATATTCATCGTAGATCATCTGCCAGAGCTCTCCAAACTGCTTATGTTTATTCAGGTAAGAAGTCAACGGGAAATACGATTTCATCATCGCCATTTCACAATTGTCAAGAAGAGTTTTGAAGAATAGTGAATTTTTATAGAGATCCTTTACCGCCTGGAACTTGCCCTGCTCCTCTATCTTTTTCAATGCCGATCCCACACCATAAAACCCGGTTACATTTTGTTTAAGCTGGCTCCAGGAACCAGCAAATGGAATAGCGCGCAGATCCTTTAAGGTCAACCCCGAAGAACTGCCGCGCTTGGCAGGCCGGCTTCCAATATTTGTCTCACTATAAAATCGTAGCGGGCTTGCCTGTAAGAGGTAATCAGCGAGATAGGGATGATCACGTAATTCTTTATATACATCGTAAGACAGTTCAGATAGCTGCTGCAATAGCTGATCTTCTTCCTTGGTAAAAGTAGTTTCCAATTCCGAAAACAGGTCATTGGTTATACCCGCGTTGAGCAGTTGTTCCATATTGAACTGTGCAGAGTCGATAGTGCCAAAATTGGAACTGACTGTCTGCCCCTGGATGGTCAGCTGTATCTCTTCATTGGAAATATTTTGTCCCATCGATGCGTAAAACTTGTGGGTCTTGCCGCCACCCCTGGAAGGAGGACCACCACGCCCGTCAAAAAAAACGACATCTATCCCACATTCACGCGATACGGCAGTCAATTTCTCCTTGGCTTTATAAATTCCCCAGTTAGCCATCAGGTAGCCGCCATCCTTGGTTCCATCAGAAAAGCCAAGCATGATGGTCTGACGGTTTTTCCTGCGCTGGAGATGTTGCTTATAAACCGGGTTGTTATACAATGTTCGCATCACCTCGGCCGCAGCATCCAGGTCATCAATCGTTTCAAATAAAGGGACAATATCAACGTTTATGTCAGCAGGTTTCCATCCACTCAAAATAAACAGGCTATACACTTCCAGAGCATTCAGGGCACTGTAACAATGACTGATAACATACCTGTTGCAACCATCAGGCCCATTATATTCCTGGATTTTTTTGATACAGCTTATTGATCTTATCGTATCCTGCTCGAGTGGGTCTTCCAGCAGTTCCGGATCTATGGATTGCTCCAGTTTTGACAACGCTTCTATCTTTTCATCTTCCGACTTTTCCGAATAGTTAACAGGCAGGATACCCTTCCGCGAAAGCGATTCCAACACCTGGTTATGTATAGAACTATCCTGTCTCAAATCCAGGGAAGCAAAATGCAAACCGAATACTTCGATCTTATTGATCAACCCCGTGACGGTATGCAGGAACAGGCCATTATGTTGCAGGATTATGATCTGCCTGATCTCCTCCAGCGTTTGCAAGATCTCTTCTTTGGTTAGGGTGGTTTTTATGCCGGGAATAAATACGTTGGCGTAAAGTTTATTCTCCAGTTCCGTCAGCAAGGTGTCGATCCCTGCAAAAGTTAACCTTCGCTTTAATCTACGGACTTCCATATAGTAGCATTTGAGAATGCTACCGCGAAGTGCATCCGCTACCTGAAGGGTGGTGTCTGTATTGACAAAAGGATTGCCGTCCCTGTCACCTCCAGGCCAAAAACCCATTCGTATTACAGGATTGGTTTTGTGTACAGCATCTGGGAATTGAGTCTTAAGTGCAGATACGATTTTCCCTGCAGCAGAATAAAAAACATTCTCCAGGTACCAGATCAGGCTTACCGCTTCATCATAAGGTGTTGGCTTTTTCTTTTTAAAAAAAGGCGTCTTTCCCAGTTGCTGCAGGTAAGTATTGATGAGATTTGTATTGTTTTCAGCAAGCGCCCTGGCGAGGTCATTGATAATGCCCAGCACCGGTCCGGGATAAAACTGTGTAGGGTGTGCGGTCAGCACAAGGCGAATGGAAAAGTTCTCCAGCTTTTTCGCCAGTTCCTCTTCTTTATTGTTCAATATGATCTCTGATTCAATATGTTTGAGCGTCCCGACACCGTTCAGATCATGTACTTCCCTAAAGGAAGCATCTTCCAGCGCATCAAATAATACGACCTGCCGTTCGAGATATTGTACAAAACGAAACAACAGATCCGTCCTGTCCTTTTCATTCACATATGTAGTATGGCGCGTAAAGAATTCATCTATAATGCGGATAGGACTCAGGTTCTTTTTATACCCTTCTTCGCAATTGTTAGACAACAACGACAATAAGATCCCCGTCTTCTCAATACGATGAAAAGGAAGTGAAGTAAAAAGGCTGTTATAAAGCTGGAAGCGTATCCCAACTTCGTTCCTGTATTTCTGCAATACCCTGCTTGACTGGTAACTCATCAATATTGATTTTTGAATTGAACAGGTGGCGGGCAATCGTATATTCATTGCAACACGCTGGAACAGGTAGATTCCACGTGTTTCCAATCCTATGAAAATAACTCATTTTAGTTTTCAAACCGGATTTACTGTCACCAAATTTAAACCCTTATAAGTTCGACAACAAAAAACCCCGCCTGGATTGGCGGGGTTGGATATATCATTCAGGGAATTGTTATTCCGCTGCTTTTTCTTCAGTGGATTCTTCAGCCTTAACTTCTTCTGTCTTCGCAGTTTCAGCTTTTTTAGCGCCACCACGGCTACGACGCGTTTTCTTAGCGCCCTCTTTAGCTTCACCTTTTCCTTTTCCGTAGATATCATTGAAATCTACCAGCTCGATCATTGCTTTTTCAGCATTATCACCAGGACGTGTACCCAGTTTGATCACGCGGGTGTAACCACCAGGACGGCCGCCGATCTTCTCAGCTACTGTACCAAATAATTCCTTAATAGCTTCTTTATCCTGCAGGTAGCTGAATACAACACGACGCTGGTGTGTGGTATTTGTTTTACCCTTTGTGATCAAAGGTTCTACATAAACGCGCAAGGCCTTAGCCTTGGCTACCGTTGTAACGATCCTTTTGTGCTGGATCAGCTGGCAGGCGAGATTACTCAACAGGGCATCCCTGTGTGCTTTTGTCCTGCTAAGATTTTTTACTTTGTCTCCGTGACGCATGACGATTTAATTTGAAATTTGAAAATGGGTCAATTTGAAATGGCCCAAAACCAAACATGTTAAAAATATTCGATTGTACCGTGTCAGGAATTACAATCTACTTGTTCAATTTGAAAATTTGAAAATGAGTTAATTTGAAAATGCAATTACCTCATATCCGAAACTTCCTTTACGTAACTTATCTATCTGTCTACGAGCCTGATTTTCAAATTTTCAAATCCTCAAATTTTCAAATCAGCTCATGTTACCTACAGTTCGTCCTTATCAACACCGAGCTTCTGCAAATCCATTCCAAAACCAAGACCTCTTTCACCCAATACCTGCTCGATCTCAGCAAGTGACTTCTGACCGAAGTTGCGGAACTTCATCAGGTCTTCCTGCTCGTACTGTACCAGTTCACTAAGCGAGTTGATCTTAGCAGCTTTCAGACAGTTGAAGGCACGTACGGAAAGATCCAGGTCTTCCAGTGGTGTCTTCAGCACCTTACGCAGCTGGAGTGTTTGCTCATCAACCAGGTCTTCTTTCTTCTCTTCCTTATTATCGAAAGTGATGTTCTCATCAGTGATGATCATCAGGTGCTGGATCAGGATCCTTGAAGCCTGTTTTACGGCTTCTTCAGGATGGATCGTACCATCAGTAGATACTTCCATGATCAGCTTTTCGAAGTCCGTGCGCTGCTCTACCCGGGTATTTTCGATCGTGTATTTTACATTCTTAATAGGTGTAAAAATTGAATCGATCGGAATATATCCAAGAGGTGCATCTTTTGGTTTGTTATCTTCTGCCGGAACATAACCGCGACCTTTGCCAATGGTAAGTTCGATATCCATCTTTGCAGAAGAATCGAGCGTACAGATCAGCAGATCGGGGTTCATGATCTGGAAGGAATGTGTTGCTTCCCCGATCATACCAGCGGTGAATTCAGTTTTATTCTTCAGCGACAAAATGATCTTTTCATTTGCCACATCGTGATCAACGATCTTCTTAAAGCGAACCTGTTTCAGGTTCAGGAAAATCTCCACTACATCCTCAGAGATGCCTTTCATAGTGGCAAACTCATGCTCTACCCCTTCTATTTTCACGCCAATAATTGCATAACCTTCCAATGAATTCAGCAATACACGGCGCAGTGCATTACCGATGGTTACACCATAACCAGGTTCCAACGGGCGAAACTCAAACTGAGCTTCAAAATCATTTGCTTTCTGCAGTATGATCTTATCAGGCTTCTGGAAATTTAAAATGGCCATATTTTAGATTTAGTTTTTAAAAATGATTGAGAAAACTGCGTGCTGTGAACCTGGGCTGCGAGCAGGGCTCTTAACTCAGGGTTTACGACACGTAGCCGGGTTATTTAGAATACAATTCCACGATCAGCTGTTCCTTAATGTTTTCAGGAACGCTTTCTCTTTCCGGATAGGTAATGAAAGTACCTTTCAGTTCAGTTTCATTCCAGTCCAGCCAGCCGAATTTTGGATTCTTTGCTCTCACAACGCTTGTAATGGAAGTTCTTTCTTTACTACCTTCCTTAATGGTGATGATATCACCTGGTTTTAACCTGTAAGAAGGAACGTTTACCACTTCGCCATTCACTTCGATATGCTTATGGCTTACAAGCTGGCGGGCAGCCGGACGTGAAGGAGCGATACCCATACGGAAAACTGTATTATCCAAACGGGCTTCAAGGTATTTGATAAGGTTTTCACCTGTTACCCCTTTAATACGGGAAGCTTCTTCAAATGTTTTACGGAATTGTTTCTCCAAAATGCCATAGGTGTATTTGGCTTTTTGTTTTTCGCGGAGCTGCAGTGCATATTCGCCTAGCGTTTTACGCTTGCGTTTTTCACCATGTTGACCGGGAGGGTTACTGTTTTTACCCAACCATTTACCATTGCCTAAAATTGGCTCACCGAAAATACGGGAGATCTTGGTCTTTGGACCAGTGTAACGTGCCATAGTTTTTTCATTTACGCTTTTTTGAAACGGTGCGCTGATCAGTAAAAGCGTTAAAAATCAATCAGGCACCCTTTGTTTAAATGAAACCAAATTGGCTCAATATGTTGTTAGCTGCGAGCTTTGAGCTTCGAGTTGAGCGTTGACTCCGGACTCGCGACTCAAGACCAGCGACTTCTCTTATACTCTTCTCTTCTTAGGAGGACGGCAACCGTTGTGCGGCAGGGGTGTGATATCCTTTATCATCACCACTTCAATACCGGATTGGGAAATGGAGCGGATCGCGCTTTCACGACCGGCACCGGGACCTTTTACATACACATCTACCCTTTTCAGACCTGCATCCAACGCTACTTTCGCTGCATCGGAAGCGGCCATCTGGGCTGCATACGGGGTGTTCTTTTTAGAACCCCTGAATCCCATTTTACCTGCACTGCTCCAGGAAATGATCTGACCAGTTTTGTTGGTCAGGCTAATAATGATATTGTTGAAAGTCGCAGAGATATGTG
This sequence comes from Bacteroidota bacterium, assembly GCA_023411775.1. Classification (GTDB taxonomy): domain Bacteria; phylum Bacteroidota; class Bacteroidia; order Chitinophagales; family Chitinophagaceae; genus Terrimonas_B. The sequence goes on from JAEYOL010000042.1 coordinate 9,086, forward strand.
CGTCTCCATACGCGTCAACCTTTACGATCCTTTTCTTTGCAGCGGCTTTGGCGCTGTTTTGTGCTTGTGCTTTTGCCATAGTTTTTGTTCGAGGTAATCTTCTGTTTTCTTAATTAATCCCGATTATTTCCGGGACCAGATCAATCCTCCTGCCGACTTACCGGGCTATCCGTAATTGATCTGCGATTTTATGTAAGTCTATTAAAACTTCGAGCCCGAGTTCTCAGCCTTGGAACACTTTCCTCGCTGTTATCTCAAGCTCTATATTTTACTTCTTAGCTGCTTTCTTCTTACCGGCAACTGTCTTACGCTTACCTTTCCGGGTACGGCTGTTTGTCTTGGTACGCTGACCACGAACCGGCAATCCTTTACGATGACGGAGACCACGATAGCAGGCGATATCCAGCAAACGCTTGATACTCATCTGCACTTCCGAACGTAGCTGACCTTCTACCTTGAGTTCCTCAGTAATGGTGTTCCGAATCGCATTCAGATCATCATCATCCCACTCATGTACTTTCTTATCACGGCTAATATTATTCTTGTCGAGAATATACTTAGCGGTAGACGGTCCAATACCGTAGATATAGGTCAAACCTATTTCGCCTCTTTTATTCTTTGGTAAGTCAACACCGGCAATACGTGCCATATTATCTGTTTATTTTTTATCGATTTCTTAAATTTCTGGCTTCAAGCTGCTAGCGATGAGCTTCGAGCATTGCTCGCAGCTCGCGGCTTATGGCTCGCAGCTCTCTCTTATCCCTGGCGCTGCTTGAAGCGGGGATTCTTTTTATTAATCACGTACAGCTTCCCCTTGCGGCGAACGATCTTGCAATCTGAGCTACGTTTCTTAATGGATGCTCTAACTTTCATAATATTAAAATTTAGCCTTCATTTCCCTCCAGGTCAGCCTGAAGCTCAACGCCGACAGCTTATTATTTATACCGGAATATGATTCTGCCCCTTGTCAAATCGTATGGCGAAATCTCAACTCCCACCTTATCACCTGGTAATATCCGGATATAGTGCATCCTCATTTTCCCGGAGATGGTAGCCAGTATTTCGTGGCCATTTTCCAGCTTGACCCGGAACATAGCGTTCGAAAGGGCTTCCAGAATGATACCATCTTGTTTAATAAGGGGTTGTTTCGACATACAAATTTTAGGGGTGCAAAGATAGGAGGATGTACCCGAAAAAACAAAAACCCCGGCTATTTTTCGGGGTATGCCGTTAAATATGCGGGTTAACCCCTAAAATCAGGGCTAAATAACGGATTATTAATGCATTTCAAGTGGCACCTTGGTCATATCGTGATACAGGTTCTGGAGCTCATGAACCCCCAGCGGGTAATCAAAATGACGCCTGTCTTCCCGCCACCACATTTCAATATGCGAAAAGTCGCCATCCTTTGGTAGAACCAGTCTAAATGAATCTTTTTTGTACTTAACGGCATCTGATCCATTCATCTCCTCACGGGTAAATCCTAACCTGAATAATTGCTTCTCATCCAACGGAATAGGTTGAATGTGATCCAGGTCATACCAGAATTCCTGTACACCATTATTAATAAGGGCCTGCCTGTCCTCATGACTTACTTTTACCACTGTCCCTTCTCTTTGAACTCCCTCATCGTTTAGGGTAACAATATCGCCGTGTTTAAGTTCTCCAAGTTTTAGCATAGCAATTCGTTTTTTATTAACCGAATATAACGAAAACCTGAGAGGTTTGCGCTCGATCGATTAAAAGAAATCTGGTATATACAGGTGTTAGCATCAAAGAATTGTGGTCACGGTGAGAGCGCATGGTCGCCGAAAATTCCCGTTTTCTGCCGTCTTTTTCCCTTGGTTTTGGCTGGGTGGCAAGCTTACCTTTAGCATCTGATTAATCAGGGTGAGGGGGCTGGCCTTGATCACAAAGCCCCCCAGGATGAATAGCCAATAGTTCCGGGGTCAACGGTGTAAACTCAAAGTCGGTTAAATAAAACTGGCCGGTTACACCGTAATGGTGGTGGTAATTTCACAGTTTCCGGAGGTGGCGGCGGGGGAGGGCCCAAAGGAGGGAACTCGTTTAAAATACTAATTTTCAATATATTGGAATTCTATTTGCGATGAATACCCACCAATTTTCCGTCAACCTGTTACCCTCTCTCCAACTTCCCTACTCCGCCCAACTCATCACATAATCCTGATTCTCAATTTCCAAAGCTTCTTTAGTCAACATGAGTGGATGAAACGTATCCACCATCACTGCCAGTTCCTTTGTCTCCTTTGCCCCTAAACTTTTTTGAACCGCTCCCGGATGCGGGCCATGGGGAATACCTGCAGGGTGCAGGGTGATCATGCCCCTTGTTACATTCTTCCGACTCATAAAATCGCCATCGACATAATAAAGTACTTCGTCACTATCGATATTGCTATGATTATAAGGTGCAGGAATGGCCTGGGGGTGGTAATCAAAAAGCCTGGGACAAAAAGAACATACTACGAAATTGTTGGCCTCAAAAGTCTGATGTACGGGCGGCGGCTGATGAACACGCCCGGTGATTGGCTCGAAATCATGGATGGAGAAAGCAAATGGATAGCAACACCCATCCCAACCGACTACATCAAAAGGATGTGTACCATAATGCAAGCCATATAACATGCCCCTTTTCTTTGCACGTACCAGGAAATCTCCTTTCTGGTCATAAGTAGGCAGGTTCTGTGGCGGGCGTATATCGCGCTCGCAATAGGGCGAATGTTCCAGCAACTGGCCATACTTGCTTACATATCTTTTTGGATACCGAATGGGACTAAATGATTCAACGATAAAAAGCCGGTTATGCGCATCGGCAAACTCGATCTGGTAAATGGTACCACGTGGTATCACCAGGTAATCGCCATAATCAAATGGAAGTTCGCCATACATGGTTCGTAACACCCCTTTTCCTTCGTGAACAAAGATCATTTCATCAGCGTCTGTATTTTTATAGAAATAATCTTTCACGCTGTCTTGGGGAGCAGCCAGCACGATATGGCAATCGTTATTGACTAAGATCGGTACCCGGCTTTGCAAAAAATCTTTTTGAGGCCTAATGTTGAACCCTTCAAAGCTGCGATGCCTGAGCATTTTTTCTTCCGCTACCGTAGGCGCAACACTCAACTGAGGTTCTGTATGAATGATCTGTGTAGGAGGATGACAATGATATAATAAGGAGTAATCATTAGAAAACCCCTCTGTCGAAAACAATTGCTCAGAGTACAATTCGCCATTTGGCTGGCGAAATTGTGTATGTCTTTTATGGGGAATGTTTCCCAGTTTATGATAATGTGGCATGTGTATTCGTTATAACGGTAATAAAACTGATAAAACCTATATTAAAATTAGGAATTCTAATTTTAAAGAACTTCCCACTGTTTCTTTGCGAATAAATATTCTTATATGACCCGTATAGGTTTGATTTCAGATACCCATGGCTATTTAGATGATGCTGTATTCCGGCATTTCGAAAACTGCGATGAGATCTGGCATGCTGGCGACTTTGGCACTAAGGATATTGCTAACAGGCTTTCTGCAATCAAACCACTGAGAGCTGTTTTTGGAAATATCGACGGAAATGATATTCGAGCTAAATATCCCGAAGATTTGCTTTTTCAATGCGAGGGTGTCAAAGTATTGATGACCCATATCGGTGGCTATCCTCCCAAATATAATTCGCGCATTAAGCCATTGATAGAAGCTCATAAGCCCGGCCTGTTTATTTCGGGTCATTCACACATTTTAAAAGTGATGTACGATGAAAAGATGGCCTGCCTGCATATCAACCCTGGCGCCGCAGGAAACCAGGGATGGCATAAAGTGAGGACCCTTGTTACCCTGGTAATAAATGGTAATAATATGCAGGATTGTAAAGTGATCGAGCTGGGCGGACGAACGACAAAGACCTTGCAACTAAGCGAAACCTGATCTTACATGCCCGGTAACCAACCCCTCCCCTCGCCTACAACATCACGGAAAGGCCAGGGCACAGCAACCAGTATCATCAGCAGAGCGATCAGGAAAAACCAAAATGCTCTTTTGAACTTAACCTCGTCGGGTATTGCCTTTTTGCCCATACTATTGCCAATGGTGATCATGGCGATGGCCAGCAGCATAAACACAGGATGCTCTACCCAGAAAAACCGGAAAAATTTATCCTTCATGATACTGGTCCCTTCGGGTAGCGTGGTTTTCAACATACCATACCGGCCCAAGAGCAGGAGATATAATCCTACCAGGAAATTGATGTGTGCCGAAATCAAGGTAAAGAGCCAGACCCGCCTGTCACCCGAAGTAAAAGCTTTCTTACTTTGCCAACCTGAAAAGGCTTTTACGATCGAAACCAGCAAGAGGATCAGAACCACCCAGCGAAGAAGATTGTGTAAATGAAGTAAACCTGTCTCCATGATAATTAATATTAGAAGGTGCAACCAGATAGGCATTGCCTATAAGATATTCGAAATAGATCGACTATCCTTGCCGAAGATAATATATTCAGGCCATACACATACGGTACCACATCATACATTATCTATCATACCACGCGTAAATACCTTGGGTTTACTCAACCCAGTCGGCTATAAATACATTTGTCTCCCGCGTGCCTCCATTGTTACGGTTGCTGCTGAAGATAACTTTTTTGCCATCAGGCGAAAAGAGGGGGAATGCGTCAAACCCTTTATCGCGGCTGACTTTCTGTAAACCACTGCCATCTTCATTAATAGTATATAGATTAAAGGGGAATCCCCTTTTATATTCATGATTGGAAGCAAAGATGATGCGTTTGCTATCGGGCATAAAAGTGGGCGCCCAGTTGGCCTGGCCAAAACTGGTAACCTGCTTCACATCACTACCATCAGCATTGGCTACAAATACTTCCATGTTGGTTGGTGCCACCATATGTTCTGCCAGCAACTCCTTATACTCTTTTATCTCAGCTTCAGTTTTTGGCCTCGATGCACGCCAAATGATCTTTTTGCCATCTGGACTAAACCAGGCACCGCCGTCGTAGCCGATCGTATGAGTAATACGTTTTTCCTTCAAGGTTTTTAGATCCATGATATAAAGCTCCAGGTCGCCATCTTTATCACTGGTATAGATCATTTTCTCACCATCAGGACTGAGAGTGGGCTCAGCATCATAACCCTTCGCATTGGTAAGTTGCTTTACGATCTTCCCATTAAGGTCAGCCATAAATATATCATAGGTATCGTATAGCGGCCAGATATAGCGGTTGCCATATTTTGATCTGTCCGGGACAGGCGGACAGGTGTCGGCACCTAGGTGCGTTGATGCATATATAATGTGTTTGCCATCTTTGGTAAAATAGGGACAGGTGGTTCTTCCCTTACCCGTACTCACCATTTTATATTCGAATTTCTCACCCGGTGCCGGCACTTTACCAATGAATATCTGGTCGCAGTATATGCCTTCCTTCGGTTCTGTCCTTTGAAAAACGATATATTTCCCATCGTAGCTCCAGTAGGCTTCAGCATTGTCGCCGCCAAATGTGAGCTGCTGTATATTTTTAAAATGCGACTCTTCGGGGTAATGAATAGTATCCTGGTTAGTTTGGAAACCTTGAGTTGAAGCCTGTGATTTTTCGATATCCGATAGCGTCTGACGAGAGTTAAAAGCAAATAGGATCAATGCTATCAAAAAGGCTGGAGCAGCCATTGCAAATTTTCTCATTTTATTTCGTTTATATATGCGGCGCAAAGTTACCTTTGATCCACCTGTAATTTGTCAGCCAATTGTCATACGAAATCCAAACAAACCTATTATAAGCTCCATGATTAGATTTTTTTTCGCAATTTCCCTGGCGTCGATACTTCCTGGTTGTGGCAATGATGAAGCTTCCCCCTATGAAGCCGTGCTCGGACAGCCGGCCTATGCTTCGATTACAGACAGCATAAAGGAGGAACCGCGGCGGGATGATCTGTATTTCCGCAGAGCGGTTTTACTCAACAGGGACAATCATATTGAACCTGCGCTGGCTGATTTCCGAAAAGCCTGGTCAATCGCCAAAAATGAGATCTATGCTGTCGGTGTAAGTAACATACTTTTGGAGAAAAAGCCGGACTCAGCCGTCCTTTTTTTAAAAGAAGCCATAGAAGAACTGCCCCACAGCCTTTTCCTCAGGATCAGCCTGGCCCGAAGCTATGACGCCCTCAACAAAACCGATGAAGCCCTTGTTGTTTGTAACGAAATACTGGAAAGGGAACCCGCCCAGGTAAATATGCTACTGCTAAAAGCCGATCTGCTTGAAAAAAAATCCGATACTACTGCTGTGATCGAAACATTGGAAAAAGCCTATGCCCTTATGCCTTTCAATCGTGAGCTTACCAACCGACTGGCTTATCAATATGCCGAAACAAAAAATGGAAAGTCTCTATTGCTTGCCGATACACTACTCCTGCGTGATTCGCTCAAACAATTCGCCGATGCTTTTTATATCAAAGGCATGTATTTTTCCAATACTGGAAATGCTGCTAAAGCCATCCAGCAATTCAATAACTGTATTCAGCGAGACCACCGCTATCTAAATGCCTATATTGAAAAAGGCAAGATCCTCCTGCATCAAAAGAAAACAGGTGATGCTCTCAAAACATTTGAACTGGCCAACCGCATTACACCTTCCTTTCCCGATGCCTGGTACTGGATTGGTCGTTGCGAAGAGATCCTGGGTAATAAATCCGCGGCAAAAGAAAATTATGAAAAGGCATATGAACTCGACAAAACATTTACTGAAGCCAGGGAAGCTGCCGAGAAACTTAAGTAGCCGTCTGTCCTCTATGACGCCTGACTAATCCCAAATTCCTGACTATCTTGCAATGAAAAAATCACCGATGCCAATTGTCGCCCCATCCCTGCTCGCTTCGAATTTTCTGAAAATGGAAGACGAATGTAAAATGCTCAATTCAAGCGTAGCAGACTGGCTTCATCTTGATGTGATGGATGGGCGTTTTGTTCCCAATATCAGCTTCGGTCCCATGATCATCGAGTTCTTTCGCAAAGCCACAACCAAACCCTGCGATGTGCACCTGATGATACTCGAGCCGGGTAAATACGCGGAAGAATTTAAAAACGCGGGTGCTGATCACCTGACTGTACATTTCGAAGCCTGCCCGCACCTGCATCGCAACCTGCAACAAATAAAATCCCTGGGCATGAAAGCCGGGGTCGCCATTAATCCTCATACGCCGGTATCCCAGCTGAATGATATTTTACATGATACAGATATCGTACTTATCATGAGCGTAAACCCGGGTTTCGGCGGACAGAAGTTTATCCCCTATACTTTAGAAAAAATTAAACAGCTCCGCAAAATGATCGACGAACGAGGTTTGAAGACCCTTATCGAGATCGATGGCGGAGTAACTGTAGAAAATGCCGCCTCCATCGTAGCCGCCGGCGCCGATGTGATGGTAGCCGGAAACACCGTATTCAAATCCGCCAACCCGATCGACACCATTCAAAAATTGAAAAATCTCTGAGCCCGGATTAGCAATTTAATTTTCTTCCCTTCTCCCCGCCGTCCCGGCATAAACTACAAAGCCCTTTCTTACCCTTCAAACACAACAAATTAGGAGAATCGGCGTTATAAAAATTCATTTGTCTAATATTGTCTGATGACCAGACCAAAACTTGCTTTTTCCTGCCTATTATTACTGATTTGTACGCTCGGGCTTGCCCAAAAGAAATCCGCATTTGTTTCTGGCCGCGTGATCGGTGAAAATGAAGAACCCCTTTCTAATGTTTCTGTCGTCATACTGGGCAATCAAAGCGGCATCATGACCAATGATACCGGCTATTTTCGCCTAAAGGTCCCGGCGAATAAAGCATTTGCCCTGGTGTTTACGTACACCGGTCACCGGGAGGAACAAAAAAATTTTCTCCTCAATGAAAATGAAGAGGAGTATATCAGCATCCGACTTGAAAGAGGCAATACTACTACCCTCCAGGAAGTGATCATAACCGACCAGCGCGATCGTAATGAAGCAGGTTTGATCCGACCCAACCCCAAATCGGTTATCAACATGCCTTCTGTTACGACTGGTGTGGAGAACCTGATCAAGATCTTCGTAGGCTCCAACAATGAGCTTACCTCGCAATATTCCGTACGCGGCGGCAGCTATGATGAAAACCTGGTTTATGTAAATGACTTCGAAATATTCCGTCCCTACCTCGTTCGTAACGGACAACAGGAAGGCCTGAGTTTTATCAACCCCGAGATGGTGCGTAATATCAATTTTTATAATGGCGGTTTCCAGGCACGCTATGGTGATAAAATGAGTTCTGTACTCGACATCCAATATAATAAACCGCGTAAACCCTTTGGCGGCTCTGCTTATATTGGCATACTCGAACAGGGACTACACGTGGAAGGGATCAGCAACAATAAAAAATTCACTTACCTGCTGGGTGTAAGAAACCGGAGCAACCGCAACCTGCTAAGCCGGCAGGAAACCGAAGGCAATTACGTGCCTTCCTCCTCTGATCTGCAGGCACTATTGACTTACCAGGTTACCAGCAAATCAACGATTGAATTGTTTGGGAATATCTCACAAACAAAATTCTCATTGCAGCCCGCATTCAGTCAACTCACCTCATCCGTGTTCTCCCCATTTTTTACCTCCAACCTCGGCATGGATATTTACTTCGAGGGGAATGAAAAAGATCAGTACACCACCAATATGATTGGAGTCTCTTTCACTAGTCAGCTCAGTAAAAAATTCAGACTGAAATGGATGGCTTCCCGTTTTGAAAATGATGAAAGAGAAAATGTAGACATCACCGGTGCTTATCTTTTTGGCGAACGTGATTTCGATAAAAGCAAACCCAGTTTTGGTTTGATCGTAAGCCCGTTGGGTGTAGGTGTATTTCAAAACTTTGCCCGCAACCAGCTCAATATTGAAAACTGGAATTTTTCCTTCAAGGCCAACCTCGAAAAAGGCCAGCATGCATGGCAGGGCGGAATCGCTTACGACAAAACCCTGATCAACGACAAGCTCCATGAATGGGAGTACCAGGATTCCGCGGGATATAGCCTACCGTACCGGCCCGATATGCTCAACCTCAGCAAAGCGCTGCGATCTACCGCCGACCTGGATATAAATAAATTTTCCGGTTATGTTCAGGACAATATCCGGTTTGGTGACTCTCTTAACCTCTACACCTTTACTGCGGGGATGCGGTTCAATTATAATTCACTTAACCAGGAATTTTTAATCTCGCCACGTATCGGTGCAAGTTGGAAACCCAATTGGAAACGTGATTTTGTATTTCGCGTAGCCGCGGGCGCCTATCACCAGCCACCATTTTATCGTGAACTGCGACGTTATGATGGCACTGTGAATACGGATCTCAAAGCACAAAAATCATGGCAGGGTCTGCTGGGCTTTGATTATAATTTTACAGGCTTTGGCCGACCGATGCGGTGGACCACTGAAGTTTATTATAAAAACATGACCGATGTGGTGCCTTATGATGTAGACAATGTACGGGTACGTTATTTTGGTGAAAATAATGCAAAGGCTTACGCGGCGGGTATTGAAATGCGTCTTTATGGTGAACTGGTCAAAGACGCAGAATCCTGGATCAGTATCGGGCTGATGAATACCAGGGAAGATATCAAAGGAGATACTTACAAAGATTATACACTCAACGATCTCAACGAACCTATCGACAGCGTGACACTTGAAAAGGGCTGGGTGCGCCGCCCCACCGATCGTCGTATTACGTTTGGTATGTATTTCCAGGATTACCTGGCTACCAATCGTAACCTCAAGATGTACCTGAATCTCTTATACGGGAGTAACCTGCCATATAATATTCCCAACAACACCAAGTATCGCAACGGTCTTGAGATCCCGGCCTATATTCGCGCGGATATCGGTTTCAGCGCTCTCCTACTTGATGCAGACAGAAGTAAGCGCCGAAGTCATAGTCCCTTCCTTGGTTTTGATAATATATGGGCCAGCCTCGAAGTATTCAACATCATCGATCGCGACAATACGATATCTTATTTGCTGATCAAAGATTTTTCAAACACTACCTACACCATGCCACAAAGACTAACACCAAGACTGGTGAATTTTAAGATCGTCGCGAGGTGGTAGCGTTGTTTTTACATTCTTCCAAAATATAAATAATGAAAAAATTCCCCCTAATACTACTGCTATTTTCAAACGGCTTTGTAATTGCACAATCAGACACGAGTTTTATCTTCCTGGATAAAAATGACGAGCCCTGTCAGGAACACGCTGCGACTAAATATGCTGTACAAACCAAAGAAGGTACGCATTGGAAAAAAGTAGTTTATGATATAGCCGACGACAAACCTATGTACGGAGCGTATTATAGTGATGCGGCCTGTTCGCATTTTGATGGCCCCTACACTTCTTTTAGCAAAGCAGGCAAGATGGTAGAGAAGGGCAGATATATCAACAATAAAAAAAATGGCACTTGGTTGCGTTATGAAGACAGCGGTAGGGTAACAGATTCTGCATACTATAAAGCCGGAGTTATGATTGGCCTGGCGATGAGCTGGCATAAAAACGGAGCCATTCGCGATTCTATGTTATTTGACGACAATGGTAACGGCGTCAGTCGCAGGTATTGGCCCGACGGCACATTAAGTGGTACAGGTAATTTTATAGCAGGCCAAAAAGATGGCTTATGGCGATTCTATCATAGAAACGGAGTGCCGTGCCAGGAAGTTAAATTTAAATCTGACTCAGCTTTAGAATACACCTGCTATGATGTGAAAGGAAGTATCCAGACTAAAGACTGTCATTTTGAAAAAGAAGCCACATTCAAAGGAGGCGAAACAAGATGGATAAATTATCTATCCGGCAAATTATCATCGGTACAATTACCAAAAGCATATTATGAAGGCAGGTTGTATGGCACTATTTATATAACCTTCATTGTGGATCCCGAAGGGAAAGTCACGGATGTGAAGGCACTCAATTCAATCGACCCTGATATCGATCGAATTGCCCTTAACATCATTAAGCAAAGTCCCCGCTGGGAACCGGCCGTACAATACAATCGAGGGGTATATGCTTACAGAAGGCAGCCCCTGACTTTTGCAAAAGCAGAATAAACCAAAACCGGAATCAGTTTTCATTGCCTGTCACACAGCAAGCACGAGTTGTATAACAAATAGACCGGCAGCAGCCGGTCTATTTGTTAAAAACATAGAAAATTTTATTCGCAACATTGTTACTGCACCACAAAGCTCGTTCCGCCAGTATTAAATTCATTGGTCAGCTGAGCATAGTAGACGCCTGGTACAAGTCGCAGATCCTGCAACATCAGGGAAGCACCCGGTGTAAGCACTACCTGCTGGCGATGGTAAACAACCCTTCCCTTAGCATCCCTGATCACCAGCACGTTTTTGTCACTTATCTTAAAACGCGTTAATGCAAGTCGCAGATCGGTTGAGGTCACAGGATTGGGGAACACCCTGATGGTATTGTTATACCCGTCCACCTTTACCAGTTTTTGCAGGTCATCTTTCAGACTTTCATGACGCAGACGATACCAGGTGACCCCTGGGTGATCATTTTTGTCTGAAAAATTGTAAAAGGCATAATCAGTCGCGGCACCATGCCCTTCGATCACGCCGATACTGTCGAAGTCGCCGTTTGGATTATCAAATCGGCGTTCGATAATATAGCGCGTGCCTTTTATTTCCTGGCTGATATCCCATTCCACCAGCGTATTAAACTCATCGATCCGGCGGCCATTTAGATTGAGCTGCACTGAAGGTCCGCAGGTATCGCAGCAGGTGATATTTGATGCCAGTAATTTCCGGTAGTTGCTAAGAAACAATTGTGTAGCTGCATTATCTCCCCTGGCAAGCATCGTTTTCCGGGTCATTTCGAATACCAGCTCCTGCTCCTTTGTAAGCTGGGGTTCAGGCTCTTTTTGCTGCGCGTACATTTGTTGCCAGCATAGGGCCATTATCATTAGTAAAATTATTCTCATAATCCTTGTTTAAAAGTCAGGAAGATTAGTTACCGGCAACAATATCAAACTCAAAAGAGGAAGCGTTGATTAAATCTTCCCATTTTATCTTGGCAAAATGGAGTGTAACATTTTCAGTCGGTGTTTCACAGCTATTTTTACCACAACTGCTACCGTAACTAATAGAAGAAATTACCACGTCTGTGAGGGTGATCCGATAGTACAATTTTTTCGAGTTGTTATAGAAAACCAGTTTAGCGTCTGGAACATGAGTGCCCTGGCTGATCAACTCACGAAACTTCATACTTAATTTTCCCGAATGAATAGTAAGACTTAGATCC
>JAEYOL010000121.1 GCA_023411775.1 Bacteroidota bacterium
AGAGTTAAATTGACTTTATCGCCGAAAGGCCGGAAGTCGAAAAAGCCCGATCCTGCCACCTGTTCCACTTTGTCAGAAAAACACCGTTCACTAAACAAAACCGGCAATTCATACAGTCCTGCCATTACTTTGGTTGTAACCTGGAATACCTTTGCAGCGTCAAAACATTAAACCTTAAAATTAGAATTATGAAAAGTGTTGTAAGCCCCCTGGTGCAGATTGAAAAAAAAGAACTGGAAAAACTTTGCATCCAGGTAAAAGAAACAGTAGCAACTGAAATTCAGTTTGACGAAAAGAAACCGACTTACGGTATCGCAGACCTTTGGCATGCCCGGAGAACCATGTACACCGCTGGCAGGCGTTGGAACAACAGGCCTTTGATTTTTTCAAGGTTGTAACCTTCAAGCCAATTGTTAAAGCTGTTATAAACAGTGTTTAATAAGGCATCAAACGCTTGGTACCCTCGTGTAAATGTGGTATATTTGCGGCGTCAATTAGAGCAAAAAAGTACAGTATACTTACTCAGGGTTGAATAAGCTTGCAGCTTGCCTCCTAACGATTCATTGACAATCTCCCCTTTGCTCAGGATAATTTGTAAAAAACAAAAGGATATATAGTTATGAAGACAGATGTTATGCCATCTAAAGTACAGATGGAATATGGCTTATTGAAGAACCTGTTAACGGAAGTAAAGGAAACTTTGGCAACTGACATTAAACTGGCCCAGCCTGCAAGGCGCAGATTTGGTACAACGGACCTGTGGTATATCCGCAGGAATTCGAAGACCGCTGTCAGCAGGTTCAAAGGATAATGAAAAATGCCGGTGTGAAACCCGGCATTTTTTTATCAGTTCAGTTTTATCAGTCATTGCCCAATATGACGACCAGCGCATAAATAATGGAAGCAAGGATCAATGCCCAGCTCAGGAAAAATGCGCCCAGTATACCCGCTACAAACAACAGCGTGGTGATCCAAAATTTATTGTTGGTTTCACCCTGGTGCAGGTAAACAGCCAGTGGTGGTATTAAAAGGGCAATAATCACAAGCAATAATGTATCGGTACTGGGCTCGAGTCCTTTCTTTTTATTTTGCTTAAACTCTTTGATCGCTTTGCGGGCCTCTTTCAGCCGCGATTTTTTTTCCTTTTTTGACAGGGATTTGAATTCGCTCACCGCCGCCCTTACAACAGCGGGATCAGGCTCGGTTGATACAGGGGCAGAAGGCAGTACCGCTGCCACGCTTTCAGAGACTGGCGCGGTTATGACAATGAGTGCAGCGAAAAAGTAGAAAATTAGCTTTCTCATAAAATGGTTTTTGGAATGTACTAAATGAATTGAGTGCTGAAAGATAAATTCATTTTGTATTTGGCCAAAAAAATACCCCGGCAAGGCCGGGGCTTCCTATTTAAATATCGTTCTGAATCGTCTTACATGAGATCCATCGCCTTTACAAAAGCCGTGGTCTGGAAGGGCAGGATCAGGGTCAGCCATTCCCAATGCGTGTAAATAGCCAGCACGAGCGCGGCCGAAGAAGCAAAAAAAATGAGCCAGTATAATCCCCTGTTTTTCTTTTGTTGTTCCATGCTTTTAAATTTAAACCTTGCAAAAATAGGCCGCCAGGATGAAATGAAAAAAAGAGATTCTAAAAATAAAAATACTAACCTTGCGGCTTTTATTATACATTCGTATTCAATGTGTCTCATCTACACAGTCATAATGCCGTAAACGAACCATCGATTGCTATGAACCTTCAGTTTTTTCTTCGTTTTCATACAGAGTTCGGACAAAGTCTTTGGCTAAGCGGCAATACAGTAGAGTTGGGAAACAATGATCCGGAGAAAGGCATTCCGATGACCTATCTCAATGATGAGTTTTGGCATGTCTCCCTCGTCATTCCCGCCAAAAACTGGCATAGTAAAGGCATCGTTTATAAATATTTCCTGAAAAACAAAGACGGAGACCTAATTGCAGAATGGGGTCGCGACAGGATTGTGAAACTACCTGGTAAATCGATCACCGAAGTGCAGATGATCGATACCTGGAACCACGCGGGAGAATATGAAAATGCATTTTTTACAGCCCCTTTTCAAAATGTACTTCTACCTCACCATAGTTCCAAATCGAAAAGGGGATCGGCCAGGCATTATACGCATACTTTCAAAGTAAAGGCACCACTACTAGCCAAACATGAGTCGATCGGAATTTTGGGCAGCAATGAACAACTTGGAAACTGGCAGGAAAAAAATCTAATCCTTTTTTCGCAGGAAGGTGACTGGTGGACCGCTCATGTTGACTTATCAGGCAACGGATTTCCCGTGGCTTATAAATATGTCATCTATAATACCCATGATAAGGAGTTTGTCAGGTATGAAGACGGCGACAACAGGCTCTTACATGGAGATACCATGTCGCACCGGCTTACGGTAATACATGATGGATTTGCCCGTCTGCCCAACAACACCTGGAAAGGCGCGGGTGTTTCAATTCCTGTCTTTAGCCTCCGGAGTAAGCAAAGCTTTGGTGTTGGAGAATTTTCCGATATTAAATTGTTAGTTGACTGGGCCAGGCAAACAGGTCTAAAGTTGATCCAGATATTACCGGTAAATGATACGATCGCAACTAATACCTGGGCGGATTCTTATCCTTATGCGGCTATCTCGGCATTTGCGCTTCACCCGATCTATATCAACCTGGAGAAATGCGCCGGGAAAAAACACAGGGGAATGCTCAAAGCTCTTCAGCATAAACAAAAGACACTAAATGAGCTTCCAGAAATAGACTACGAAGAAGTGATCCGCTTCAAAATGACCATGCTCAAAGACCTGTACGAAGAAATGGGCAAGGATTGTTTTGAGTCGGATGAATACAAGGAATTTTTTGAAGACAATAAGCACTGGCTTTTCCCTTATGCTGCTTTTTGTTATTTCCGCGATAAATACAAGACCTCCCACTTTAACGAATGGAAGACAAACAGTGTTTACGACAAGGAAGAAATACTGAAACTGTTTTCAAACCGCTCGCTGGTACAAAAAGAGATCAATTTTTATTGTTTTATACAATATCACCTGCACCTGCAACTAAAGGATGCAGCTGACTATGCACACAAAAAAGGGATCATATTAAAAGGTGATATCCCGATAGGAATTTATCGTTATGGCTGTGATGCCTGGGTGGCACCGGAATTATATAATATGGAAGCGCAGGCCGGCGCACCTCCCGATGATTTTACACCTATTGGTCAGAACTGGGAATTCCCCACCTACAACTGGAAACGGATGCAGGAAGATGGGTTTAGCTGGTGGAAACAGCGTTTTGGCCAGATGAGCAATTACTTCGATACGTTCCGTATCGACCATATCCTCGGCTTTTTCAGGATCTGGAGCATACCGGCACATGCGGTTCAGGGGATCATGGGATATTTTGTTCCCTGCATACCCGTGCATTATGTAGAGTTTGGTGAAAATGGGATCTGGTTTGATGAAAAACGTTTCTGCCTCCCATTTATCACCGACGATGTGCTGCAGGAAGTTTTTGGTGACCTGGCCGAAAAAGTCAAGCAGGAATATGTTGAACCAAACCAGCGTGGTGGCTACGACCTGAAACCCCGGTTCGAAAAACAGCGTGATGTGGAAGCCTGGTTTGATAAACTGGAGGCTACAGAAGAAAACCTTCGTTTGAAACTGGGTCTGTATGATTTAATATCAAACGTCATTTTCTTTGAACAGGAAGGATCCAAGGGCCAGGAGTTTCATTTCCGTATTTCAATGGAGCGAACCCTTTCGTTCAAATACCTGATCCCGCACGTGCAGGAAAAACTCCGTGCGCTTTATATAAATTATTTCTATCGCCGACAGGACAATTTCTGGAAAAAAGAGGCCATGCAAAAACTTCCACGGCTGAAGGAATCAACCAATATGCTGATCTGCGGAGAAGACCTGGGCATGGTGCCGCATTCTGTACCAGAAGTCATGAAGCAACTTGGCATACTAAGCCTGGAAATCCAACGCATGCCAAAGGATCCGGCCGTTGAATTTTTTCACCCGGCAGAAGCTCCTTATTTATCCGTCATCACACCTTCCACGCATGATATGAGTACCGTTCGTGGCTGGTGGGAAGAAAACCGCGAGCGGACCCAGCGTTTCTATAACCAGGTCTTGCATCAATGGGGCGATGCGCCTTATTTCTGCGAGTCCTGGGTTTGCCGTGCCATCATTTTACAGCACCTGAATTCCCCCGCTATGTGGAGTGTATTTATGTTGCAGGACCTGTTTGGAATGAGTGAAACGCTGCGCCGGGACAACCCACAGGAGGAGAGGATCAATAATCCCGCAGTTCCAAAACATTATTGGCGATATCGTATGCATATCTATCTCGAAGATCTTTTGAAAGAAGATGAGTTCAACGAAGAACTCAGGGGCTATGTGATCAATAGTGGCCGCTAATGATCTATTTCAGTTTCTCCAAGCGATTCCCTGTACACCTGTATTGCACGTTTTCTGGCAAAATCATGTTCAACTATCCTGGGTAAATAATCCGCATGATACCCGGGGATCCAGGTTTTGATATAGATCATATCCGGGTCAAACTTCTCCTGTTGTTTGATGGGATTAAATACCCTGAAATATGGCGCTGCATCACAGCCGCTGCCTGCTGCCCACTGCCAGTTGCCATTGTTGGAAGAAAGTTCGTAGTCCAGTAGTTTTTCCGCAAAATAAGCCTCACCCCAGCGCCAGTCGATCAGCAGGTGCTTTGTCAGGAAACCCGCCGTCACCATTCGTACACGGTTATGCATCCAACCTGTTTCATTCAATTGTCTCATGCCCGCGTCTACAAGGGGATAGCCGGTTTCACCCCTGCACCACAAATCGAACTCATGCTCATTATTACGCCATTTTAGCTGGTCATACTTTTTCTTAAAGCTGCTATTAACCACATGTGGAAAATGGTATAGTATCATCATAAAAAACTCCCGCCATATCAGTTCATTCAGCCAGCCCGGGTTCAGGCGGTTTGCCAGTTGCACTAATAGTCGGATACTAATGGTTCCGAAGCGAAGGTGAGGGCTAAGACCTGAAGTGCCATTAACAGATGGTATATCGCGCGTCTTCTCATACCGACTGATGATATCCTCATTAATAACAGGTATTGGACTAATCGTTTCTATTTTCTCAAAGCCAATTTCTTCCAAAGAAGGAATCTGCCGTGCATGATGGATATTGGATAAGTGATACCGGATACCGGATGCTCGATGACTAAAACTGAGTTTGTCAGTAAAAGACGAGGTAAAAAATTTCTCCTTCCAGGCTTTAGCATATGGTGTGAAGACGGTGTAAGGCCTGCCGTCGGCTTTGAGTATTTCATTTTTCTCGAATATAACCTGGTCTTTGCAGGTGATAAATGCAATCCCATTTGATGCCAGCAAACTCTTTATTTTTTCATCTCTTTGTATCGCGTATGGCTCGTAGTCATGATTGGCATACACTTCTTTTATATCAAACTCAACCAGCAATTGTTTAAACGCTTGAGTGGGAGTATCGTGTAAGATGTACAATGACGTCTCAAGGCTATTAAAAGCTTTCTCCAACTCAACCAGCGCCTGCCTGATAAAAGCGACCCGCTTGTCCCGCGCAGAGGGAAGTAATGAAAGTATCTCCTTATCAAAAATAAATACAGGTAAAACAGGATAGGAGCTATTCAGTGCCCTGGAAAAAGCGGTATTATCCTTTATACGGAGATCTCGCCTGAACCAGCAGATACTAACCGGTGTTCTCATGAGACTGCCGCAAATTGTTTTTTCTTTCCGGCAAGTGCATGGATCAGCACGCTGCATATTAATACAACGGCCGTTGCTACCGCAACAGTTGCCACCGTTGATGCGTTGTCCCAATTAGCAACAGCAATTGCCACCAACGCCCAACCGCCGGTTAGGACAAACATTCCCATATTTCTTTTCCAAAGAACGAAAAGATTCACTAAACCGGCGATGATGATCATGATGACAGCCCACGAAGATTCACTGATACCCCAACCGTTCCAGGATATTTTGGTGAGCCAAGCGGCTATGTTCGCGATCAAGGCAACAGAAATCCAGCCAATATAAATCGAGAAGGGGAGATATACCAGAAGACTTCTTGGCAGTGGTGCATTTTTAGTAGCAATATTTAATCTGATTACAATCTGTGCAAGACTAAGGAAAAGTATAATCATGAGCAGGACAGAAACCCCGATCTGGTCATACAGCCAGGCCACAACCCAGGCAGAATTGGCAATGCAGCTGATGATAAACCATGCGCCGATAGTTTTAATATCGTTTTGCTGATCGCGTGCAGATAACCTGAACTGGTAAACAAGGAAAGCCGACAGTGAAAGATAAATAAGCCCCCAGATAGAAAAAGCGTATCCCGCCGGCGTAAAAATATTTTCATATCTGCCGGATACAGATGACATCGTCTCACCATTGAAGTAACCGGTATTGGACAAATAATTGATAATAATTGTGGCTACCAATGCGACTGTATTCAATATCAGTAGAGTTCTTTTCATCATAATTGTTTTGAATGAATTACCAGTTCCCGCCGCAATTCCGGTTTTAGTTTTTCCAAAAGCGGTAAAAAGATCAACAGGTTGAGTAATATCAGGCCCATACCGTAAAAAACATCCTCAACAGGAATCGTTCCGATCCTGTAGCCCATTATTTCGGATTCATTATACCAAACAACCGGCGATTCCAGTCCCGAGCCTGTCAGCACACCATTGACGATCAAAAACGGGAGTAACAGTAATGCATATACGATATAAAACCTGCCCAGCCACCTGGCTTTGAGCATATGCCTTGTGAACAGCAACAGGATCATAAGACCCCAGAAAGTTGTGACTGTGTAAACCCGCTGATAATAAACAAGGCCGAAAATGAAAAGCACCGAAACCAATACCCATGTAACCCTGTCTTCCCATTTTTGTGCCATATCGATTTTTAAAAGCAAGCTGAGACAGTAAAAAGTAAATACACAGGCGTAGGGAATACAAAAGAAAAACAATACTTCTTCTACCGGAAGGTTCCCAATACGTATGCCTGTAAGATATTGATCATTGAATCCCCACACACCGATGGAAGTGAAATATGCATCCCAAACTATGAAGACCAGCCCGCTCAATATCACAGCCGGAAAAAACGCACGCCAGGCCTTGTAAAAAAGGAGCCGTGGGTGAAAAGAGAACAACAGCGGGATGATCACCGTAAAGAAGTTGACCAATAAATATGTGTACTCTGTCACTACGCTGTTATTTGGAAGACTTTAAATACTTAAATGGCACCCATAGCATACCAAAACATTCGCCCTCTTCCTTGTCCAGGTGTTTGTGATGTACTTTATGCGCCCTTCGTATCGCTTTGAAATAACGATTATTGGTATTTCTAAAAAGCTTAAACCGCTGGTGAATAAATATGTCATGCACCAGGAAATAAGCGAGACCATAAAGTGTGATGCCCGCCCCGATCCAAAAAAGAAAATTATAGCCCTGCCGCATGCCAACCAGCAGACAAAAGATACCGGGAATGGCGAAGATCAAAAAGAAGAAATCATTATGCTCAAAAAAACCTTTTGACTCCTTGTTATGATGGTCTTTATGGAGTCGCCATAGCAACCCGTGCATGATATACTTATGGGTAAACCACGCAATGACCTCCATGCTGGCAAAAGCAGCGATGGTAACCAGGATGTTGATGAAAATGTTGTTCATGATATAGTCAGTTTACACCTCAAAAATTGTGTCAGAGTTTATAACAGGTTCATTTTATACTCCAGCAGGCTGTTCAGCATCAGGCCCAGTTTTCGACCATTATGGATCCTGATACGTCCGGATAAAACGCGATGGGGTGGGAGGCGCGTGATTTTTTTGAAAAGGGATCGATAGTACACATATGCCAGGTACACCCCACCTCGTGAGGAGTAAGGTAATTTCTTTATGCCCTCGTAGGCGATCGCAAAATCTTCCTCAATTTCTTTTTCGATTGCCAGTTTGGCATCGCTTGAAAACGCCGCGATCTCGATATTTGGAAAATAACTGCGACCCAATATCTCATAATCGTCTTTCATATCACGGAGGAAATTGACCTTTTGAAATGCGGCACCGAGTTTCATGGCATAGGGCTTAAGTTCCTCGTAAATTTTCCTGTCGCCTTCACAGAAAACATGGAGACACATCAATCCGACCACTTCTGCCGAACCGAGGATATATCGCTCGTAAGACG
>JAEYOL010000189.1 GCA_023411775.1 Bacteroidota bacterium
ACCTTAGAACGTATTCTTTCCGGTGTAATTTTTATTGGATTAGTTATACTTGGTATTTTAGAAGCCACCTCAAAAACCCATATTGGTAACACCCAATGGGTCAGAACTCGAGACGGCATGGAAGCGGTTGGTGATGACATCGTGGTTGATGGACCAAGTTGGGGAAATGTTCTTATCATTGGAATCATAGCTGTGCTGATCCTATGGTTTGGAGTTTTAAGAAAAGGAGTTAAAAGTTCTGACACATAACCGATAGATAAATTAGAAACATGAAGAGACTGCCTACAACATGGGGTTTTCTGCTATGCTGGCTGACGAATATAGTGATCGTCCCGTTCGCTTATCATCTGCAGTCCGGGCTGGACAAATAAAGCCTAGCTACGGAATATATTTTCACCTACATATCTTTACTCAGCTTCGATTCGGGCTAGCGAATCACAGAATATCAGCACAGCAGAAAGCCCTGACCGTTAGCACCAATTCTTCAAAAACATGCAAAACATCAATCGCACCCTAACTACACTTACTCTCAGTCTTTTCTATTTAACTTCTTCTGCTCAGACAGACATTTGCGAAGAAAGTTCTACCGGCGTTTTTTGGCCAGTCAAAGTGGGTGTCAAAAGACATTATTACGCACAAGGAGGAACCTATGTTAGTTACTTTAATGGCGACAGCTTAAAGATTGGAGAAAACATTTACTACAAAGAAATTGAGGAATATAGCTCGGGTGAAAAGAAAGAAGTCTATCACCGAGAAGAGGATGGCAATGTTTATATTTATGATTCGGAAAAAAAAGTTGAATTTTTAGAGTTGTCCAATAACACTACTCCTGGATATACTTGGGAGAAATATGACAAGAGCTGGAAATATTCGGTTGTCGATACTACCAGTACTCTTTCCACACCTTATTGCGAATACAAAGGCTTGTTGAATATTAAGGCTGAGCCACAAGGAAAAACAAAAAGCAGTTATTCTTCATATTTCAATATGTACTACAAACGAGGCGTTGGACTTGTGGGCTTAAATATAGAGGGAAAGGGATATTCTTTTCTAACCATTGACAAATCAAAGGTTGATGAAAGGAGTTACACAGCTTTGGGTTGCGAGAACTTAGATACTGAAGAGCAAAGAGTTGAATGCACATCGGCTAAAATCAGTGAATCTATAAGCAAAAATTTTAACTATGATGGTAAGGTAAAAAAAGGTGTTCTCGCCTTGCGATTTATTATTAATGAGCAAGGTGATGTGGAGCACGTTTCCGTTACGCAACCCATAAAGAAAGCAGAGCGACAAACTGAAGAGGCCATAAGAGTTGTTAAACTTATAAAATTTAAACCGAGACAAGTGAACGGCAAACCTCTTAAGACGTGGGTGGCTCTACCTGTTACTTTTTAATTCCGGACGCCTTACTTGCGCTAACATCGCATTTAAGCAATGGTGGGGCGACGAACAAATCCTGGTCGACATTAACACGGATGAACTACAGTTCAAGCTTTCCGGATCACGGATGAACTTTCGAATATAAGCCCAGCCGTATATCTTTACCAGGCTGAGGTTCCAGCTGGACGTAACACGGAATGCCACCATAGCGTAAATGCGCGGACGTGAGCGGCGATTTTGCACCGATCTGCTCAAAAAACAGGAGTTACCAAATTTTGGTAACTTCAATAAATTTTTTACTTTTGAAGTATGGGACGAAACACATCAATATCGCTCGGGGACCATTTTGAAAATTTTGTTGACAAACGGGTTTCCACTGGCCGATTTAAAAATGCAAGCGAAGTTATTCGTGCAGGCCTTCGCTTACTGGAGGAAGAAGAAGCTAAAATCGCTTCCCTTAAGCATGCCATAGTTGAAGGTATTGACAGCGGCATCGTTAAAAATTTTGACCCTAAAAAACATCTTTCAAAGTTAAAGGCTGCAAAACGCAAGAATGCCTGAATATGTTCTGACCAACAGGGCCCTTGAAGATTTATCCAGGATTTGGGATTACACTTTCGAAGTTTGGTGGGAAGCTCAGGCTGACAAATATTATCACATGATTATCGACTCTTGTGAAGAATTAGGAAGCAGAAAAATTGCTGGGAAAAGCTATCCTGAAATACACGATGAAGTATTAGGATATAAAATCGGCCAACACATTATTTTTTACAGACACATTAAGGGCAACAAAATTGAAGTGGCAAGAATACTTCATTCCCGTATGGATTTTAAAACTCGACTTCACTAATGAAAACACCGCTAACATCGGTTTGGCGCAATAGCGGCTGCAGGATATGTACCCAGCTTTGGTAGTTCTATTCAGTTTTTGCACATTGGCTGAGCGATAGTAACACGGAATATCGCCACATCGCAAAGTCCTGGCCGTTTAGCAGTAATTTTATCGACACTTTACCATGTTTGGATTATTCAAAAGAAAAAAGAGACAAGACGAGTGGGAACGGATCTTTAAAGAGGAAGAAACGCGATTTCATAACGAGATATTGCCAATCTTTCAGGCTGTTTCAGAAAGGCTTCCGGACAAATATGCTCATTTAAAAAATAGGTTTACTTCAGAACTTTTAAGAGGATGCAAGCCTAATGCATTTAAAGGAAGTGGCGATCTATACGTGTTTCTAGTAGACCAAATCTCTCATAAAAAATTCCAGACAGAAAAAAACAACTTTCAAATCGAAAATATAAAAATATATTCAATTACATTTCAACGATTTGAAACACTCAAATTGCACATTAATAATAACATTCCTATTGCATTTGAATTTTCAATTCCTGATTGGAATTTCGATCTTTCAAAAATTGACGCAACGCAAACAAGGGAATTTCATTGGACTAATACTGAATTTCAAAATTGGATGAAAATAAAAGGGAAAGTTCCATTACAACATTCAAAACAAATGGATATACAAAATGGATTCGAAGTCGAATTAGACGGTTCAAAATATTTTACTATCAAAGATTTTGGCAACGGCGACTATCTCGCAATAAATGATACCGGAGAAATTTACGGACTCCTCCATGGAAATAGAATAATTGAAAAGCTTTTTAATTCTCCCCAAGAGCTTTACGATGCCCTGGAAAAAAAGACATTTAACTTTGATCAATACTATTCTTTAAAAGCCTAAAACTACCGCCAATATTGAGCTTGGCCCAATGGCGGCTTTAGGATACGCCCAGGTCGATAGGAATGCTGCCCAGGTTTCGTATATTGGTCCAGCACAGAACCCTAAACGGCAATCCGGCTCCGGTCCGCGGGTTATTATAGCCCATTTTATGAAACACTGTATCAACAGGTAAGACAATGAAATTTGACAAACATTTTCCGAAAGAACAGCTAAGACCCTATATCAAATATTTCGTTGTGTCGGAGAATGACCTGGAAAATGAATATAAAGTTTTTCCGTCTTCAGGACTCGTTATCGGTTTTCAATATAAAGGACAACTTTCAAGTGTTAACAACAATATAGAAAACAAGTTGACGAAGGCTGGAATTACAGGAATTACAGACGGCTACAAAGTCTTTAAAAATTCGGCAAACATCGGGACCATCTTAGTCTATTTTACTGAAATAGGATTTGCTCATTTTACATCCCACCCTGCCAATGAATTGTTCAATCTAAGCCTCTCACTTGATTACATTTTCGATAAGAAAAGCGTAGCCGAAGTAGAAGAAAAATTGGCCATTACGACCACTGATAAAAATCGAATAAAAATTGTTGAACAGTTTTTAGGAGCCCAACTCAAAGACATTCAAACCGACAAATTAATTGTTGAAGCAGTTAAACTCATATACCAAAGCAATGGTACAATTCGCATAAAGGACCTGAACGAAAAGCTATTTATCAGTCCAAGCCCATTTGAAAAGCGCTTTAGAAAAGTAGTTGGTACAACACCCAAAAAATTTGCGTCTATTGTTCGCTTCAATTCAGTTCTTGAAAATCTGGATCGGTCCAAAACGTTAACAGAAATCTGCTACGAAAACAATTTCTTCGACCAGGCTCACTTTATAAAGGAGTTCAAACAATTTACGGGCGACACCCCTGAAAACTTCAAACGTTTTTTGTAGAAAAACGATTTTTTACAATTTCCGGTGATTTCATCTTTGCATCTTTACATCGTAATCTTAATGTAAAGACCGATGGTAAATTCAATACACTATCACGGTTTGGCATTTTGGCGGCGTGTACTTCAACAAATCGTTCAACAGCTTAAATCAAAGAAAAAATGTTTACAACAGAATTAATTAAGACTGCTCACAGCAAAGTGAAATCCGGTGCGGATTTCCCCGCTTACATCCAGGACATCAAAAAATTAGGGGTTACGTTTTACGAAACCTTTGTAACAGATGGCCACACTGATTACTATGGAGAAAATAACTACAAGACCACATCTCCTGCAAGGCATGAGCCCCTGGCCATCTCTGATACAGTTAATGCAGTACAATTTAAAAAAGACCTGAAGGAACATCAGCAAGGCAAAACAGATTACCCGACCTTCATTAAACTGTGTGCAACATTGGGCATTGAGAAATGGAATGTTTGTATGAATAAGATGACCTGCACCTATTTTGACAAAGCCGGAAATGAAATTTTGATTGAAGATATTCCACAAAATAAACTGTGAAAGATTTACCTTTAAAAGAATGGCAGGGAAGACTTATACCATAATTAAGCGGCAAAATTCCAGGACTTAAAGAATAACTTGCCTTATGTCCTGCCATCGAAAATACCTGGACGTCAGCGGTCAGTATTTTAAACTCTGTAAATCTAAAAGAAATGACAAAGAAAGAGATTGCTCATGATTTTTTAAAAATGGCCAGCAGCGGACAGCCAAAAAAAGCATTTGAACTATATGTTGCGAATAATTTTATACATCATAATGCATACTACAAAGGTGATCGCGAGACCTTAATGTTGGCAATGGAAGAATCGCATAAAGAGACACCCAATAAAGTCTTTGAAATACTAAGGTCATTAGAAGACGGCGACCTGGTAGCGGTTCATTCCAGGGTAGAGCAGTCCGGGGAAAATGGCTGGACAGGTGTTGTAATGCACATATTCCGTTTTGAGAATGATAAGATTGTAGAACTTTGGGACTTTGGACAAGGCATTCCCGAGGAAATGGTAAACGAAAACGGAATGTTCTAAAAGGGATGAGCACTCAGAAAGCAACACTACGGACCTGTAAAAATGGGCACAACTATTATAAAAGCAGTGACTGTCCGACCTGTCCCATATGTGAAAAGGACAAAAGGCCAAAAGATCGGTTTCTATCCCTGGTTTCTGCGCCTGCGAGAAGAGCGTTGGAGAATAATGGAATAACAAACCTGAAGAAACTCTCCAAATACACCGAACAGGAATTGTTGCAGTTCCATGGATTAGGAAAAAGTTCGTTACCCAAATTAGGTGAAGCATTAGCTAAGGTTGGCCTTAGTTTTAGAGAACGATAATTTTCAATACTTAGTAATGCTGGCATTTTTACAAAGCGAATTCAAAACAAGAACATGATAACTATTGACAACTATCTGGACAGTCACTACATACACCGGAGCAACTGGCTGAGAGCTGCCGTCTTGGGAGCCAATGACGGGATTATTTCCGTTTCAAGCCTGGCAATCGGTGTTGCAACAGCCAGCACGACAAGAGACCCTATTCTATTAGCGACGATTGCAGGGCTTGTTGCAGGGGCCCTATCTATGGCGGCTGGGGAGTATGTCTCAGTGAGTTCACAAACAGATATTGAGAAAGCTGACATTGAAAGAGAAAAACAGGAGCTTGAAACAATGCCAGAAGCAGAACTGAAAATACTGGCTGAAATATATGAAAAAAGGGGACTAAAAAAGGAAACCGCTTTACAAGTTGCTAAAGAACTAACAGAAGCAGACGCGCTGGGAACCCATATTCGTGATGAATTAGGTATTAACGAAATGAGCCAGGCAAAACCAATACAGGCGGCTTTTGCTTCGGGGGCAGCGTTTACTGTTGGTGGACTTTTGCCTCTACTGGTGACAATCTTCGCGAGAGTTTCCGAGATGGAATATTTTCTCTATGGCTTTACAATACTGTCGCTTGTTTTTCTTGGAGCAGTAGCGGCAAAAACCGGCGGCTCAAGCATAAAAAAAGCAGTGATAAGAATTGTAATTTGGGGGACAATCGCAATGGGTTTATCAGCCCTGGTAGGATACATTTTTGGTGTGAATGTATAAGCATAAAGCGCATTCGTTATTCAGTCGATCCACGGAAACGCCGCCTGACAGTGAGATGGCGAAATGCCGGCTTTCAGTATAAAGGCTTAACTCCATTAGCACGCTTTTTCAACTTCCTTCTTAGAATAGCGGACGATCTTTGGAATGTAAACCCGACAATATATCTTTACCCCGGTTCAAGACCGGACCAGAATCCAACAACGGGCCGGGCGACAGTTAACTTGGCGAAGGCACATCGCAAAGCCTCAGAAGTTGGCAGTCATGTCAAAATGTATTAAGGACGTTAATTCAACATATTAATAACAAAGTATAAAAAGATACGGCCATTGTTTGCTTATAAATTTTCCATCTAAAACCAGGTTTTCCTGGCCAACTAACTGAAATGAAAAAAAACGCCATCTTCATTTGCTTCTTCTGCATGCTTTCGTTTGCTTCACATTCTCAACTCATGGTATCAAAATTAATCGGCAAAGACGCCGCCAAGTTCGGCCCTGGTTATGGTCTGTTTACTTATCTTGACTTTCCATTGGCAAGCGAGAATCAAAGCTTTCGGGTAGAACTGATGGATCTGGCTTTCTTCCCAACCAAAGGTGAGAATTTGTTTACTTCTACTGCCGACGCCAGAGGTTATATTTCAATTAAACTGGGTTATAAATACGTGTTCAGTGAAACACAAGCTGGTTTCTATGTAATACCTTCTGCAGGATATTGTAGGACAGTTTTTGCCCGCGAGGCAGAAGACGCCACGTATGGAGATGGTATTGCCGGTGCGCTTGAGGGTGGATATTCGCTGGAAGTTGGACAAAAAGGCCATACTCTCAATTTCGGATTGAAGTATGAGTATGACCGTGGCAACGCTACACATACCCTTCAATCCATAGGATTTCGTTTCTCTTATGCCTTTGGATTGTTTCGAAGAAAAGAATAACAACATCAGGCCAAACGAAATCAATCCTGCACGATAATCACCCCCTTCCCGCACCAGGTTCTGACGTTAAATGGCTTTCGAAAAATAAACGAGAATGAAGAAATTTTTAATAGCAATAGTAATATCAACTATTACCACTAATTTATTTTGCCAGTCTGACTCGACAAAAATTTCATTTGTATCATACTGGTCAATTGGAGATAGTTATGACTTCAAAGTATCAAAAATAAAACAACAGTGGAAAAAAGGAGTCTTATCAGAAGACGAAAAGCAGGAATACATAGCAAATTTTACAGTAATTGATTCTACAGAGAATTCATATACCATTAGATGGAGTTATGAAAATGATTTAGGTAACACTTACCGAATTCCGGAAAAACTTCTCAGCAAGCTCTCCAAATATAAAATCACAGAGATAGAATATAAAACTTCAGAAGTTGGAGAATTAATCGAAATATTGAATTGGGAAGAGGTTGGTAAGACGATGAATAACATGTTTGATGACATGGTTGAAGTTTTAAGTCAAGAAGACAGCAAAAAAAGAGAATCTTATAAAACTGCGATGCAGCCAATAAAGGAAATTTATAGCTCCAAACAAGGTGTTGAACAACTTGTTTTAAAAGAGTTGCAATATTTTCATTTTCCTATGGGTGTTGAATTAAATATTTCCGAACCAACGTACTTTGATGATGAGCTACCTAATATGTTTGGCGGTAACCCTATAAAGGCTAAATCCAAATTGTACTTTGAAAGCATAGATTTTGATGAAAGTTTTTGTGTGCTTAAGCACGAAATGAATTTGAATACAGTCGACACAAGAGAATTTTTAGAACAAGTGTTTAAGAAAATGAGTCTAGATGACAAAGAATTGGAAAAAGCTTTACAAACTGCTGTTTTTGAAATTAAAGACACAAATACCTACGAATATTACTACTATCCAGGAGTTCCTCATAAAATAGAGACTATACGTGAGACTATTGTGGATATTGACAAAGAAAAGTCCAAAAGAATTGATAAGACTATTATTGAATTGATATATAATGAACAAAGAAGCCAGCTACAGCATCAGGCCGATCAATAGAAATGGGTAACGATAGTTATCGGGATCCGGTAATCTCTGGGAGAGCACGAGACAAACAGGTATTTACAGTTTCGAAGGAAAATCGCTTATTTATTATTCAAAATAAAAGCACCGCCTGTAGCTAACAAGCAATAAAAAGTGCAATTCAAAAAACTGCTAAGCCAGACCCTGCAGCGTTCATGGTTTCTACCACTAATTCACCGACTCCCTATCTTTGTGACTAACGATTGAATCAAATGAACATTGAATTTAACCGCAATGAAGATGCGATGAAACTTTCGCTGGGTGAAATGCGCAGGCGACTGGATAAGATCTATGAGGGTGGAGGGAAAAAAGCGATTGAAAAGCAAAAAGAGAAAAACAAACTCACAGCAAGAGAGCGCATCCAATACCTGCTGGATGCCGACAAACCATTTATAGAGATCGGCGCATTCGCGGGCTACGATATGTATACCGAACAGGGTGGCTGCCCCGCAGGCGGCACCGTGGCGGGTGTGGGCTATGTGAGCGGCAGGCAATGCGTGATCATCGCCAACGATCAAACCGTCAAAGCGGGGGCCTGGTTTCCAATCACCGGCAAAAAAAATCTGCGGCTGCAGGAGATTGCTATGGAAAATCATCTCCCCGTCATTTATCTTGTCGATAGCGCGGGCGTATTCCTGCCGATGCAGGACGAGATCTTCCCCGATAAAGAACATTTTGGCCGCATATTTCGCAACAACGCGAGGATGAGCGCGATGGGCATCACGCAAATTGCCGCGGTGATGGGCCCCTGCGTGGCCGGTGGCGCTTACCTACCGATCATGCGTGATGAGACCCTGATGGTGGAAGGCAATGGTTCCATCTACCTGGCAGGGCCCTACCTGGTAAAAGCCGCCATCGGCGAAACTATAGACAACGAAACACTGGGCGGGGCCGCTACCCACACAGAAATATCAGGTATTGCCGATTACAAATTCGACACTGAACAGGCCTGCATGGATCATATCAAAACGATGATCGGCATGCTGGGTGCCCGGCCCACGGCGGGTTTTGATCGCATCGCTGCCAAACCGCCCGCGAAAAATCCTGGAGAACTCTACGGCATCTTCCCTTCCGATGGCAAGCCCTATGATGTACTGGATATTATTGAACGCCTTGTCGACGATTCGGTATTTGAACAATTCAAGGAGGATTATGGTAAAACCATTGTGTGCGGCTATGGCCGTATCGAAGGCTGGGCCGTAGGAATTGTGGCCAACCAGCGACTGGTGGTAAAAGCAAAAAAAAGCAGTAAAAGCGGAAGCACCGAAAGCGTGGAAATGCAAATGGGTGGTGTGATCTACAACGATAGCGCCGATAAAGCAGCCCGGTTCATCCTGAATTGCGACCAGAAAAAAATCCCCCTGGTATTCCTGCAGGATGTGACAGGATTTATGGTAGGCAGCCGGAGTGAACACGCTGGCATCATCAAGGATGGTGCAAAATTGGTTAATGCTGTTGCCAACTCCATCGTACCAAAGATCACGATCGTAACAGGCAACTCGTATGGAGCCGGCAACTATGCCATGTGTGGCAAAGCCTATGATCCCCGTTTCATCTATGCCTGGCCGACGGCAAAGATCGCGGTGATGGGTGGTGATGCCGCAGCCAAAACTTTGTTACAGATCGAAGTGGCCTCTTTAAAATCAAAAGGTGAAACGATCTCCGCGGAGCGTGAAAAAAAATTATTGGATGAAATAAAAAGCCGTTACGACCGGCAGACCTCACCCTACTACGCCGCGGCAAGGCTTTGGGTAGACGATATAATCGACCCGCTCGACACAAGGAAAGTGATCTCCGAAGGCATTCACGCAGCCAATCATAATGCCGATATCAGCGAACTTAAAACAGGAGTATTCCAGGTATAGCAATCGCCTCCTTTAACTTCTCAGAGTACTAACAGCGCGATAAAAGGAATAAATATGTCAGATCAAATAATTATGTACACAGACGGAGCATCCAGGGGGAATCCGGGACCTGGTGGTTATGGTACGATCCTGAAATACGGACAACTGTCGAAAGAGCTTTCACAGGGATACCGCCTGACCACGAACAACCGGATGGAACTGATGGCTGTTATCGCCGGACTGCAGGCTTTAAAAAAAGAGAATATCCCGATCACTATCTATAGCGATAGTCAGTATGTGGTGAAAGCTGTTGAGCAGGGATGGTTGAAGAACTGGATCGCGACTGATTTTAAAGGCGGTAAGAAGAATAAAGATCTTTGGATGCAGTATCACGAACTGGCGAAGAATAAGAGGATCCGGTTTGTGTGGGTGAAAGGACACGCGGATAATCCTTTCAACAATCGTTGTGACTGGCTGGCCACCAAGGCGGCTGATGGCCACGATCTCTTGCCTGATACAGGCTATGAGTTTGCCACAAATTAGATTTTTGTCTGCCTTCGGCAGAAAGGGTAGCCACGGATTGCACGGATTAACAC
>JAEYOL010000217.1 GCA_023411775.1 Bacteroidota bacterium
CTACCGTAATGCTGTAGTTCTGGCCCGGCACAACAGTAAATGAATTTGTGCGCACATAGGATCCTCCTTTTCCTCCTCCGGCCGCTTTTTCACCAAATCCACCATTTACGGCACCACCGCCGCCACCACCGCCCCAGGCTTCAACGGTGACGCTTGTGACATTAGCAGGAACTGTAAAATTACCATTGGTTGTAAACGTCACCGTTTGAGGATTCCCCGCACACAGCGATGTGGCTGACAAACTAATCGCCGGTGAACCCTGGCATATAGAAGCGTTCATAACAGTTGGAGGTGTATTGATCACCACCGTTGCACTGCCCGCCGGACCCCAGCAATTTTCTGGTGATAAGGTCCTGAAGTAATAAGTACCTGATGAAGTTATTACCTGGGAGTTGGAGACTATTGCCTGGCCAAATCCTTCAGGATCTGTACCAAAGAAAAATATAGTACCACCAGTGCCTGAAGCATTTATTGTAGCGGTTATACAATATGTACCACCACCAGATACCGTAACTGCCTCAGGTACCGGGTTCACAGTATATGTCAAAACATTAGAAGGCGCTTCACAAGCAACACCGTTCAGGGTGGAAATGGCTATCCTTCTATAATAAGTTGTCTGTGTAAGATTTGGAGGATTAATTGTAGTGCCGGTAGATCCGCCAACAGTTGCAAAATCAACTCCGTTCGTACTGGATTCCCATCGATAGGTAATACTGCCACTTCCAGTACCTGAAACGGTATTGCTGGTCGTTGAAGGATCTAATGGTCCACAATTTTCAATAGACCCATTCGCACTGATGGTACCAGGATTCACATTATTCACAGTAACAGTCCGGGATACCTCTGGGGAAGAACATCCTGCGTCATCCTTTACTACCAGCGTATTAACGCTACTAGCAGTGATACTTGTCAGTTCCAGTGTATTGATTTCACTAAATGCTCCCCCGTTCCAGCTATATAAATATCCACTTCCACTACCATCGGTTGCTGAGCCCGTCAGGATCAGCGAGCCACCGCTGCAAACGGTCGTGAGTGCATTTGTATTGGGTGTAATGCTTGCTATTGGCAAGGGATTTACTACAGCTGTTACCGGGGTTCTTGTTTCCGAAATACAGCCTGTGGTAGTATTTCTTGTTCCCGCATAGTAAGTCGTAGTGCCGTTGACATTAGGCGTATAGCTTGGTCCAGTTGCAACTGGTGAACCGCCACTTGCGCTCTCGTACCATTCGATTTCCAGCTCATCATCTGCGGGGTCAGCAACAGAAAGACTTGCTATTCCGCTGCCACATATCGCGGATCCGCCATTGGGCTCCGTGGGTGCAGCTGGTGCTGCTGTAATCGCAATCGTATAAAAATTAGTTGAAGCTATGGGTCCTGCAGGGAAACAACCTGTACCACCAGCCAACTCTAATTCAACCGTTATCTTATCACCTACAGCAAAGTCAGATACTGGTGCGGTATAGGTTGCAGAACCACCAGAAGCTAATTGAGTTTTTACATCGCCTATATCGGTTTTATAAAATGTATAAGTAAGAGTTGCAGCGTCATAGTCGGCCGGATTAGCAGTAAACGTTACTTGCGTGCCGGCACAAATGGTTCCCGGTCCATCAATGGTGACCGAAGGGTTTACGTTAGGATTCAAAGTGAGCGTCACAGTTTTGGACCCCGAGCAATTATTAACATCGGTTACAGTGTACTGCAATGTGACTGTGCCAGCCGAGAGACCGCTGGAACTAAATGAAACCACCTGGCTGCTTGCATCAGTTAAGTTGGCGTTTGTTGCACCTGTGGTGCCAGCATCAAGAACTGTCCATTGATGAGTTGTTATTTGTCCATCACCTGCAGTCGGATTGCCATCTATAGCTATGGGTAGCGCAGCGTTTGCGCACATACTTGCGGTAACCGGTTCACCAGCGGAGGGTGGCGTCAAAATTGAAAACGTTATTATGCTTGAAGTTCCAGGGCAGCCTCCGGTCACTGTTCTGATCCTTCTATAAGAAGTTGCTGAAGTTATAGCCGGCGGGTCGTAACTTGAGGATGTTGCACCATCTATAGTTGACCAGTTGATACCATCGGTGCTTTGCTCCCAACGCCAAGTTTCATCTCCTGCCGGGTCATCGCCATTAATAATTGCAGGATCAAAAGGACTGCAGCCGGTTAATACCAAAGGCGGTGTTAAAATACCGGGATCTGATTCGGGCAATCCCCATGTAATTATAATTTGTCCATCACCGCCATTTCCGCCTGTTGGCGAACCACCGCTTGTATATCTAATTGCGCCTCCGCCACCGCCACCGGGAACTTGACCAGCACTACCTGACCCTGAGGTACCAGTAGACGAATGGCCATTTCCACCATTACCACCCCCAGTAATTGTTGCACCATTTTGATTAGTTGCGTCATTCCCGTCGGAAGTACTGATTGCAGATGATCCGCCTCCACCGCCAAAATCTGTACCCATTCCGAAGTAACCATTAGCTCCGCGTCCACCTGACCAACCTACCTGTAATGCAGTACCTGAGGCAGAACCTCCATTAGCACCAGTTGCACTATTATTTGCCGGTGTGTTACCTCCCCCAGCAGTTAAAAATCCCGGAGAGCTAAACCAAGTACTGCCGCCTGCCGCAGTTGAAGTAGATCCGGTGCCGACCGACAAATTAAATGTTTGTCCAGGGGTAACTACGATAATTGTGCTGGCATAGGCACCACCACCCCCACCACCGGTAGAAAGATTATCTCCGGTTGTTCTGGAACCACCTCTGCCGCCACCACCCCAAGCTTCTATTTTGAGGCAGGTAACCCCAGCCGGTACCGTGAAAGATGTGGGTCCGCTCGGTGTTATTGTAAAAGGAGAAGTGGGAACCAAATAGAAAACGGTTACAGCTACATGATCCAGATTTACCTGACCATTTGTACCCGTCGCCCATTCAACCAGCACTTGGAAATTAGTTCCAGTAAATTCATTTAATGCCCAAGATCGGCCCCAGAGGTTGGTGCTTCCTCCAACATTGAAGATATTGTCAGTACCACTGGAGATACTTATACCTTGACTGCCTGACCATGTTGTGCCACCATTCCAAGACACAGATATATCAAGGCCGCGAGTACTGGTCGTACCACTTCTATTTGCCTCAACACGAACCTCTATCCCAGTAATTATTGCGTCCGAAGGTATAGTCAAATTAAAACCGCCGTACCTGTGGGCGTCACCATTTGCTACCGTCGCGCTAGCATTATTTGAAGTATAGGCATTAGTAGCGTTTGCAAATCCACCGCCACTAACTGCGTTGTTTGTTGTCGGGTTTTGAAGTCCGGTATTTTGAGCGAGTATCTGGGTGCCTATAAACAACCCTACAATCATCATCAAAATCGCTAACACTCCTGAACGTTTTACTAACTTTCTCATAAAGCTGCTGGTATTAAAGTGGGAAACGGTGGTTGACGAATTATGAAAAGAACCGGTATGCTTTTTTACATCCGGCAATGGTTTATAACTATAGGCGAATCGCTGTCGCCGGTAACTGAACAACAAAAAAAATGACGCACTGCATGGCTGCGCATCAAAATCTTTTCTTACATATTTTCCAGGAGGAAGTGTTGTAATATCTATACAACGAAACACAGGCGCAGGGCTCTGTGTACAACTTCTCACCGCAGTGGATGCAGGAGTAAAATTCTTACTCATAGTGGCTTGTTTCAGTAATGAAATTCAGTTACTGATCTCTCAATAGATGGATAGTGAAAAGTTTTCGACGGGTAATAAATAGCAATCTAATGCAGGGCAAACGAAGCCGTTTTTTAAACAGCCTGATTCACTTCAAAGGAAAATAAATATTGATGATTGCTCGAAAGGAAAAAGGATTTGAGAGGGATGAATGTTAGTGGTTAATTAACAATTTCGCTAACGAATGTAGTGTAGTTATTTAACAAATCCAATAGATACGTAGTTTTACTATGAGGATTTTTTTTTAAAGTGTATGGAAAACTGCGAGCCACCAATACGGCAAACTGTCCTGCCCCACCAGGTTTACTGCCAGCATCGACTACAGGGTCCCATGCACTTGCTCTATAATTACGTTTTCCCGTAAACGATGGCAAAACATTTGCTCTCAACTAAATATGCCATTGATAGAATTTACCGGCAAAGGTCTCTACTGCAGGGCCGGCGACTTTTTTATCGACCCCTGGGAGCCTGTGCACCGGGCCGTGATCACACATGCCCATAGCGATCATGCCAGGCCGGGCAGCCAACACTATTTGTACCACAACTTCAGCACACCACTAATGCAGTTGCGACTGGGCGATCATTCAGCCCAGGTAGTGGAATGGAACCAACCCCTCTATATCAACCAGGTGAAACTAAGCCTGCATCCCGCAGGCCATGTGATTGGATCTTCGCAGGTACGTGTCGAACACGGCGGCGAAGTATGGGTGGTAAGCGGTGACTATAAAACAGCCGACGATGGGCTGAGTGGTAAAATGGAAACATTACCCTGTGATACTTTTATTACCGAGTCAACATTTGGCCTGCCCATCTATCATTGGAAATCGCAACAGGAAATCTACCAGCAAATACAGGATTGGGTGATAGAAAATAAAAACACAGGAAAGACATCGGTGCTTTTTGCTTACAGCATCGGTAAGGCGCAACGGGTACTGGATTGCGTAGCCCAAACCGGCCTGCCTGTTTTTCTACACGGCGCTATATATAATGTACACCAGGCGCTGGCAGAAGCAGGCTGGAAATTACCGCCCGCACAAAGGGTATGGCCTGATATGCCGAAAGAAAATTTTAAAGGCAGTGTAGTGATCGCACCAGGTTCCGCCCAGGGGAGCAATTGGATGAAACGTTTTACCCCATATGCTACCGCCATCTGCAGCGGATGGATGCAGGTGCGTGGCCATACCAGGCGGAGCAACGCCGATGCCGGCTTTGTACTGAGTGACCATGCCGACTGGAATGGCTTGCTACAAACCGTAAAAGATACCGGCGCCAGCCAGGTTTATGTAACGCACGGATTCCAGGCCGCATTCAGCAGATATCTCAACGAAAACGGTATTGAGGCAGCAGAAGTGAAGACGGAGTATGGGGAGGAGGAATTTGAAAATGTGGGAATGTGAGAATGTGGAAATGATATTTGGGTTAAAAAATAAAGTAATAATCAACAACGATGTTTTTATCATTTTCACATTTCCACATTAGTGCTATCGAAATTCAGCATTAATGCCTTTCACATTTTCACATTTGTACTATGAAACAATTCGCCTCACTTGTAAAACTGCTGGGCAGTAGCACCAAAACAAATGATAAACTGCAGGCATTGTCGCACTATTTTGAAGTAGCAGGCGATAAGGACAAGGTATGGGTGATCGCGATCTTCAGTGGCAGACGACCCCGCAGGTCAGTCAATTCGAGATTGCTTTCGGAATGGTGCATGGAACTGTCGGGGTTACCAGCGTGGCTTTTTGGTGAATCATATGCTACCGTAGGTGATCTTGCTGAAACGATCGCTTTACTATTACCCGATCAAAACACATCTGTACAGGGTGAGGAAGCCCTGCATTACTATATTGAACAACTCATGCGGCTTGAAAAAGCAAGCGAAGAAGAAAAGAAAGAATTTATCACCGGCAGCTGGATGAATATGAACCACGATGAGCGCTTTGTTTTTAATAAACTGATCACCGGCGCGTTCCGCATCGGCGTATCGCAGAAAACTATGGTGAACGCACTTTCAAAAACCGTGAAGCTGGAAGCCAATACCATCGCGCATCGTATTAGTGGAAACTGGGACCCTGCTACCACCAGCTTTCATGACCTGCTTAGCGCAGATACCATCGACCACTCAAGGCCATATCCCTTTTACCTCGCCTATGCTGTCGAACAGGACATACATTCAATGGGTGAGCCATCCGAATGGCAGGCCGAATGGAAATGGGACGGCATACGCGGCCAGATCATTCAGCGCGAGGCTGAGCTTTTTGCCTGGAGCCGCGGGGAGGAACTGGTTACTGATAAATTTCCCGAATTCCAGGTACTGAAAGATGCACTCCCCCATGGAACAGTACTCGATGGAGAGATCATGCCCTTTGCGGACAACAAGGCATTACCGTTTGCTGTGTTACAAACCCGTATCGGCAGAAAAAATATTACAAGAAAACATCTGCTGGAAGCACCCGTAGCTTTCATCGCTTACGATCTCCTGGAAAAAAACGGACAAGATATCCGGGATAAACCACTGGAAGAACGTAGACAATGGCTGGAAGAGATCACGCAGCAAGTTTCATTGCCGGTGCTTCAGCTTTCACCAGTCATCAGCTTCACAAACTGGGACGAACTGGTATCAGCCCGGAACCAGGCGCGGGATATCAATAGCGAAGGCATCATGCTTAAAAGAAAAAACTCGGCGTACGGGGTAGGTCGCAAGCGGGGCGACTGGTGGAAATGGAAAATCGACCCCCTGGTGATTGACGCTGTTATGATATATGCGCAGAAAGGAAGTGGTCGCCGAAGCAATCTGTATACCGACTACACATTTGCTGTTCGGGATGGTGATAAGCTGGTAAGTTTTACAAAAGCATATTCGGGGCTTACCGATGCAGAGTTTGCACAGATCGATAATTTTGTCAAAAGAAATTCGTTGGAAAAATTTGGACCGGTGCGAACCGTAAAACCTGAACTGGTATTTGAGATCGCCTTTGAAGGTATTGCCGCAAGCAACCGTCACAAGTCGGGAGTGGCGCTAAGATTTCCACGCATGAATCGCTGGCGTCAGGATAAGGGGCCGGCAGACATCAATACGCTTGATGACCTGAAAAAAATGCTGGAATTATATGGCAGGTAAGTATTATAAATTTTATTGATAGGCCTGAAGTGCGTAACACTGCATAGTATCGCGAAAGGAGGAATACCTTCTAATTATTACCAGTATTTAAAAGCAGGGATGGATATTTAACTAGTCTAATTTCAACCCTGCCTATCTTAGTCAATTTCGTTTCCGCGTAATTCTTTAGTGAGCTTGGCGAAGCCGACAATGTTGCCATCGTCGTCGTGGAGGGCGGTGATGACAACACTACCCCAAAAAGTACTACCGTCTTTTCTTACCCTGCGGCCGATATGCTTGGCCCGACCTTCTTTCCTGGCCTGTTCAATAAGTATCTGCGGTAAGCCGGCCTGCCGGTCGAAGGGCATATAGAAAATGCTGAAGTTCTGGCCGATGATCTCGTGGTTCTTATATCCCTTGATGCTCTCGGCGCCTTTGTTCC
The DNA here is from genome assembly GCA_023411775.1 of Bacteroidota bacterium. Taxonomy (GTDB): domain Bacteria; phylum Bacteroidota; class Bacteroidia; order Chitinophagales; family Chitinophagaceae; genus Terrimonas_B. Next base: position 7,267 of record JAEYOL010000217.1, read on the forward strand.
AGGATAGTATCGTTCCATCTGTATCCAATAATACGATGGCGTAATCCTGGATCTCTTCCAGCATTTTTTTATAGAGAAATTCTAATTTCTGGGCTTTGTCCATTGGTAGCTTAGTCAAAACTTGCATGATTTAGTATGTACGGAAGTTATGAAATGTGGTTGATGGTTCTAAGGGCTTTAAGCAAACAAGATATATACCAAAGGCAGGCAACGATTTTCGAATAAGCCGCAGACTCCGGTCCTGGCCGTTTTAAACGATCGCATTAAAATGCATAATTTTTGACGATATATCTCACAATCCCGAAAATTCCGGCGCAAACCATGGGGAAATAATTACACACTTTAGGAGCCCCCGGCATTATAATACTCCATTTTGCGCGATGAAGATCCATCTTTGTACAATTCAATAACTGCATACGCGGGTTCAAAATCCTGGAACGCGCCCTTCCACCATGCACCACAGACCGCACCATTACAATAATATTTTATCCCAAGGTAATCAAGCTCATCCTGTAAATGGATATGCCCGCTCAGGCAGACCCTTATATTGGGATACTGCAGAAACAATTTCTTCAATGTAAAAAAATCACTATGCATGAGGTTGCGCTGGATCTTGAGGTCTCCATTCGTTTCAGTTTTATTGAAGAACAAACCGGCGCAAATGGAAAGAATAGGTATGTGTGAAACAAAACATATAAACTTATCCTTATTACCTTCCAGTTCCTGCTTTACCCAAGCAAGTTGCGCCTCGTCCAGGTAGGCAATATATCCACCCTCGGGATTCAGTTGCGTGCTGTCGAGCACGATGAAATGCCAGTTTTCCCTGGTGAAACTATAATACCGCGCAGGAAGTTGCAACAATTCAACCGCCCATTGTTTACCATATAGTTTATCCGCTTCGGGACGGTCATTTTTTATAAACCAACCCCATACGTCATGATTGCCGATACAATGATAGACCGGCAGGCCATTTTCTTTTTTCAATAGTGTTTGATACAGATCCCATTGGATGCGGGTGTTTTCTTTATCCACCGCCAGGCTGTCCATGATGGAATCCCCGCCGTTGATGATAAAATCTACTTTGGGTTTCAGCGACTGTGCATGATGCAGGGCTTTGACCATGCCTTCCTCGGCGCCGATCCCATGTTTGACATGAATATCGGTGAGAAAGGCAAATCTGAGTTTTGATTTTTTTTGATCTTCAGCCCCAAAACTTAGTGATGGTAGCAAACCAGCCCCCACCGCGGCTGCTGTGGTCCTTATAAAATCTTTTCTTTCCATAGAAATATTTGTAGCCCAAAAATTACGACAATTTAGCTACGGATGACACTGATTACACTGATTCTGACTGCCTGCGGCAGGAGTGTTGGCCACGGATTACACGGATTTACACGCATTATGCTGCCTTCGGCAGGGGGAGGTGGCCACGAATTGCACGAATTACACGAATGGTGATCTCGGGTACCGATTGCCCTACCGGCCTCATCATGTATAAACACGAATGGTGCCCCTGGCTCACCACTCACTACTCACCAC
>JAEYOL010000225.1 GCA_023411775.1 Bacteroidota bacterium
GCCTGGTATACCTTGTCATGCAGGTGCAGATAAGGCAAAGACTGAGATTGTATTTCTCCTGTTAACATACGGATAGCGGCTCCTTAGTTTTTCTACAAAGACCCAAACAATCAGCTAACTGTTGCAGGCTCATTGAGTTTTTTCAAAAATTTATGAAGGATCATGTTGAACTCATCCGGCACTTCCATCATGGGTGCGTGGCCACACTTATCAATAAAATAGAGTTCACTATTGGGGATCAACTTATTAAACTCCCTGGCCACAAAAGGCGGGGTGATGGTGTCATTGTTTCCCCAGATCAATAACGTAGGAAGTTTGATTTGATTGAGTTCTTCCCCTAAATTATTTCTGATGGCGCTCTTGGCGAGAGCAATGATCTTTATGACTTTCAGCCGGTTATTGGTGATAGCAAAAACTTCATCCACCAGTTCATCGGTGGCCATTTTGGGGTCGTAAAATGTCAGCTCCGTTTTTTTCCGAATATATTCATAATCGCCCCGCTTCGGGTAGGAATCACCCATCCCGTTCTCAAATAGCCCCGAACTACCAGTAAGAATGATAGACTTAATGCAATCAGGGTGACTTTTTAATACATATACCAGGCCAACATGTCCGCCGAGGGAATTTCCCAGCAGGTGAACATTGCGGTAGCCTCTTGTTTCTATGAATTTATTGACAAACTTAGCAAGCCCGCCTACAGAAGTATGCAGTATATCCATATCGAGCAGGGGCAGAATGGGCACCACTACCTTGTTGTACTGCTTAAAATATTCTATCAGGCTTGTAAAATTGCTCAATGCGCCAAACAGGCCATGTAGCAGCACCAACGGTTCCCCATCGCCTTCCTCAATAAACCTAAACTTATTATCCTGCTTTATTTCGTAACTCATGATCTCCGGTGCCTTAATTTTTTACTAAAATAATCGTTTTACTGCAAATTTATAACCGGTAATCCCGCTCAGTTGTATGTACAAAGATAACTGCCTAATCACATAATAGCTAAATGCGCAAGGTGTTTATCTATTACGACTATATAGAATTCTTAGATAATATCGCTGTATGGGTCTGAAATACCATGTAACAAGCGATAATAACGTAATGATAAAGCCCAGTGCCAGGCTGTTGGGATATAAGACGATAATTGACGTCATCACTACCAGCACACGGGCATATTCGAGGTAAAAGATCCATCGACGCTGATCCAGGATAGCACCACTATTGACCAGGCTGATCAGTATAAATAATGCGATGAGGAATAATTGCGGTCCTGGCAGATAGTGTTCAAACAGTGTGACAACAAACAAAAGGCAGAGCGAAAAAGCGGTTTGCGTAGTTACATATTGTACCTGCGCGGCTGAAGGTTTCTGCTGCTGTTGTACATTCAAAAACTTTCGTTCCAGCACCAGGCGGTAACGAGGGTCAAGCCCATCGGGCTTTCCAAAAACGGCCCGCCATTTGGCCCGGAAACCCTTGGCGTGTTTGAGATTCATATATATCTCCAGGGGGAAATGAAAATGCTGCCATAAAAAACTATGGCTTTTCAATGGTTTTGTGAGACCATATTCGATCTTTACATCAGCTCTTTCCTTAGCAAAGGTGCCAAAAAGCTTATCCCAAATGATCAGCACATCGCCATAATTTTTGTCGAGGTATTCAGGATTAGACGCATGGTGAATGCCATGATGCGTGGGTGTAACGAGTATTTTTTCAAACCATCCCCATTTACCCAGCATCTGTGTATGTACAAAAAAAGGATAAAGCCCGTGTATCAACAGGAAGATCGAGATCATCAGTGGCGGAAAACCGATCAGGGGCAATACAGACCAGAACAAACAACGCACCACGGCCTGAAATACCGTGATCCGTGCTGAAACGGTATAATTAAAATCTTCGCTCTGGTGATGCACCACATGCACAGCCCAAAAAGCATTTATTTCATGCGCCATTCTATGATACCAGTACCAGACGAGGTCGGTGAGCAAAAAAAGACCTATCCAGGTAAATACACCAGCTTCGATATCAAAAATGGCAAAATGCTTATGGATATAAACAAAGAACCAAAAGAACAGGCCGGTGGTGAAGAGATCAAGTAATCGCTCGGCAATGCCTACATTGAGGTTGGCAACAGACTCGGCATACTGGAAAAAATTTTTTCCCTTTTTTTTCGAATAATAGTATTCAAGGCCCATAAAGAACAAAAACATCGGTATTGCAAGGCCAATCCAGTTTATTTGCATACGGTTTGTTTAGTCTACTATTTCAGTGGACTATTCAAACATAGGATATAATTCCTGCCTGTCCAAACATAAAATGATAATTCTAATGATTCTGCGCTTGTGAATTGGGAATCTTCTGCGCTACGCCATCGAAAAAATTTTGGAGATCAGCAAACATATCTTTGAAGAAAGGGATAAGCTGGCCCATACTGTCAATAACCCTGGGACCCCAGGGCTGCACATACGAATAGGTGGCTGAATTTTGCCTCGCCTCTTCGCGTATAAGATTTACCTGCTCGGCATAAAACAAAATGACGCTATAAACAATAACGAATATGGCGATATAAAATAAAATTCCTCCCAGCCGGTTCACCCAACCCAGCATCGAAAACTCTACCGTTCGCTGGATCATGTTGGCTCCAAGTCTTACCAATAAAACCACAACAATAAATACAACCGCAAAGGAAATTATGGGAAGCCAGGTATCAGAAATATTGATGGCGTGACCAATATAGCCCGCCGCCAGCGTAGAGAGCTTCAAAGCCGCGGCCAACCCGATGATAATTGCGACAAAGGAAAAAACACCCACGATGAGACCGCGCTGAAATCCTTTAATGATTGCCAGCACCAGGATGATCGCCAGTACGAGGTCTAAAAACATAGATTATTGCTGTTTGATACAACGAGGCTTTCGCAAATATATTTTTGCCAGGATGGGAACGGGATCGCTGTTGGCCAGTAAGAAAAGTTAAATCTTGACCACTACCGTGATTCTAACTTTCAGACTATATCGATGACGCTGGGTTACTTTGTCAATAATTCTTTAACGAGACCAGAAATGGTTTTTCCATCTGCACGACCTGCAAACTTTTTACTCGCGATACCCATCACTTTGCCCAGGTCAGCAGGAGAGCTGGCACCGGTGTCAGCGATGATCTTTGTCAGTTCGTCTTTCAATTCGTCGACAGACAATTGCTGTGGTAAAAACTTTTCGATCACGGCGATCTCTTCCAATTCTTTTTGAGCAAGGTCGGGTCGGTTTTGTTGCTGAAAGATCTCCAGGGAATCCTTCCGCTGTTTGACGAGTTTCTGCAGGAGCTTGATTTCATCCTCCTCTTTGAGTTCAGTTCCCGTTCCGGATGTTTTAACCAATAATATTGCGGCTTTAATTGCCCGCAGGCTGCGAAGGCTGGCTTCATCTTTTGCCAGCATGGCTGTTTTGAGCTCAGCCATAATTTTCTGTTCGAGGTTCATAATCTTGATTTAGTAGCCACGAATTGCACGAATCACACGAAAATAGTCTTCCATAACGTGCATCGGCAAAGCGGAACGCTTCGTATCATTCGCGGCTTAAGCTTTATTTTCTTTCATTTGTTTTTCCCGGAATTTCTGGTAAAACTCCTGGGCAAAATTTTTCATGTCCCCCACCATATCCGTGTAATTGGTGGCACGGCCATATGTGTCGGCCATGGTCATTAGAGTCTGGTAAAAAAAATCTGCCATCTCATCGATCATCATGTCTTTTGTCCACAGATCAATGCGAAGCGCGGTCTTCTCCGCACCATCCCAAAAAGCCAGCATCATAGCTTTTGCTTTCTGTGCCTGGTCAGCCGTTGTATCGGTCGCATTCCAGGTGATCGCATCGGGGATCTTGTTTTCGTCGGTATGTACGTCGATAATGATACTTGACACGCTCATATAAACTTAATTAAGTGTGCAAAGTTAGTATTTCATTCCCGGGTTTAAACAGCTTTATACGGCACGGCCAGCGGTTTTCCTGATCACCTGCATGAATTCATCGGCCGCCTTATCCCAGGTGAAGTCGCCGGCAACCTGCGCAGCTTTTTCCACCAGGTTTTTTCGCAGTGATTCGTCCTTATACATCAACATCATTTTTTCGGCTATATCGTTATGATCGGTCGGATCAACATACAGCATAGCGTCGGCAGCCCAATGACCAGGGCTCGTTTTTTGTGCAAGTATCATCGGTACTTTGCTTCGCAGCGCAGCCAGCATTAAGGCGCTCCAGCCGACAATAGTACCTGGATTGACTAAAGCATACGCCGCACCCGTGAGTCTTTCCGACTCCATCTCAGTCACCCGCTCCAGCAATACCAGGCTATCCCGATACCTATACTTTTTAAGATCCGCCGCTAATTTTTTAAACCCTGGAGATATGGGGCCCGCAAGAACCAGTTTCCAGTCTGTCTTCTGTCTTTTCTTAAAAACTGAGAATGCCTTTAACAGGTTGATGATATTGCTTCGCTGGTCGATCTGGCCGCTGTATATAAAATAATTTTTACCCCCCGTGTACTCCTGTCGTGCTTTCTCTTTGTCATTTTCCTCCAAAGCATGAAAATCTTTTCCTGGATTTTGGATGACATGTATTTTTTCCTGAACAGGCGGATATAAACTGGTGATCTCATCGCTGAGAAATTTGGATCCTGTGAGAATGCAAACCGATTTTTGCAGGAATCTCTTCATATACCTTCTTAAAAAAAACAATTCAGTCTTCTTTGTAACAGAAGGGAATTGCAGGTATGAAAGATCGTCGATGATGAGACACTGCGGAATTTGTGTTTGCAGGGAACAAACACCCGGACCCGCTATAAATATTTCCACATCGTGTTTTTTCAGGATGGCAGGCAATTTTACATCGTACCAGAGTTTTAGCAACAGGGGATTGCTGGTCGCGGGACCTTTAACGACGGTTTTTACATTTTTCCCCCGAAAAAAAGAGCTGTCAAAAGTCTTATCAGAAATTAGTAGAAACTCATCCTGCCCAAACTTCAGCGTCATTTTCTTCAGTACTTCAGTAAGAAAAAAAGCATAATCTGTATGGCTGTTATTTCCAAGAGATCGTATATCGATTCCAATCTTCATGCGCATCAAAGGTAAATGGTTCATCATTTCGGTCGTAATATCTACGCTCGCTACAGGGAAAATCACGATAAAAAGATTCGAAACCCAGGTGCTGTTTTTGACCTGCATTCTACGTTTCTAATTGCCGTTTTTTTTCATAGTAAACACTGGTGGAATAATACAGTTGTTTTACTGTGGATATTCGTTTATTACTGAATGATAAAATGGGCAGTTATACAATTGTATGCCCGTTGATCCGGGTTTATTTTTATCCCGGAATGTGAGAACCAAACTGGGACCAAAACCGTGGCCTATGAAAAATTTGTACACTAGCTTTTCTTTATTATTAGTTTCTTTCGTACTGGTTTCAAATGCCAGGGCCCAATGCCCCGATGGGCAGCCTGCCGGTGGTACCGCCTTCGATACCACTATCATGATACCTGCCGGTATCGTGGCGAAAGACGTGCAGTTTCCAAAATTTAATCCCGAGGCGGGTATGGTAACCTGTGTAAGACTTTGTGTGACCATCAAGGGTATCATTGACACTGTGGCACTACAAAACTTTTCGTCATCATCACAAAACGCAAGCTATACTTATGATCGTGTGGATGTTATTACAGGGCCAGGCATTCCGACATCTTTATCGAGCAATGCGAACCTGAATTTTGGACCGTTTCCCCTGACACTCTATGATGGAATACCTGGTGCAGGTACTGATTTTTATTCAAGAGGCTCTGATACTGTCTTAAATCGCGTGCTTTGCGCTAATATCAACGACTCTGCCACCATCGCGCAGTTTTACGGGATTGATAGTGTGAGTTATAATTATGATGTAAACGCTTCCGCTGTCGGAATTGTACCCGGTGGCAGCAGTTCTGCACTTGTATTGAGTTCGGCGATGGTAAATTTCCGATTTGAATACTGCACATGCCCTGCTGCGGTGTTGCCGGTAAACATTTATGATTTTACCCTTAATAAACTGAGCGATGTTAACGTAGATCTGAAATGGGGTGGGTATGATGAAATCTATGCTAATTATTACTATGAAGCAGAAGTGAGTAGAGATGGAAATAATTTTACAAGTATCGGCACCGTTCCAAAGAACGCGGGCAACGATCCTTATAAGTTTAGTTATTCCGCGCCTGCAGGAGAATCTGGGGTATATTATTTCAGAATTAAACAGGTGTATTCAAACGGGTATGTACATTATAGTAGTATCAGGCAGGTTGTACTGGAAAATTCCGTGCGTCAAAAATTTTCTATTTATCCAAACCCCTCAACCGGTATAGTTGGTATCAAATTTGATAATAGTTTGAACGGACATTTTTATGCTCTTTTATATAATACGCAGGGTCAGGTAATCGAGGAAAGAGATATTGCAGTGAGACCCGGATCGGCTTACATGGAGATTGCGAAATTGACACCGGGTGTTTATTGGTTAAGACTTACCGATAGAAAAAGCCTTGAATCCAGCGTAACACAACTTCTAATTAAATGACCTCTTAGGTGGAAGAGGATGGTGGCTTGTAAAAGGGGCCTTGGTTCGGGGCCCCTTTCTTTTTGTCCTCTCGTTAAACAATTAAGCCAATTTGTCTACATTTGTTGCTCCACACAAGTTTTTATGGAATATAATACTACGAGAAATGGCCTTGCCATGCGGGAATATGGACGCCATGTGCAAAAGATGGTCGAACACCTGGTCAGTATCGAAGACCCCGAAAGGAGGCAACGTAACGCGCAGGCAGTGATTGAATTAATGGGGTTTCTCAACCCCCACCTGAAAAACGTGGAAGATTTTCGCCACAAACTTTGGGATCATCTCTTCTTTATATCGGATTTTAAGCTCGACGTAAAATCCCCATACCCCATTCCAACCCGGGAATCGCTTAGCGAAAAACCCAAACCGCTTCCCTACCCCAAAAGACATCCAAGATATTCGCATCTTGGCAAAAACCTGGAAGTGGTGATCAAGAAAGCACTCAAAGAAGAAGATCCTGAAAAACGTTCCGGTTTTGCGAACGCTATCGCCTATTATATGAAGCTTGCTTACAATAACTGGCATAAAGAAGTGGTGCACGATGACGCAATTCAAAATGAGCTGAGCAGTATCACCGACGGCCAGCTGACATTTACCAACACTCCTTATGTAAAAGCATACAGGCAACAGGACAACCGCGAAAGAGACCGTGGCAACTATGGTAAACAAAGGGGGAAATTCCAGCAGAGAAACGGCGGCGGTGGCGGACAATACCGCAACGACAGGAATGATCGCGACCGGGGCGGTGGCAAATTCAAGAAAAAAAGATATTAACCCCGAATCGAATACGGATAAAAGAATGGAAGTTGACAGAATTATCTGTCAACTTTTTTTTAAACCTTCAACGTGATATTATGCCTTCATTTGAAGTGATCGGTGGAAATAAACTAAGCGGTGACATCCTTCCCCAGGGTGCGAAAAACGAAGCGCTGCAAATTATCAGCGCTGTCTTACTAACACCGGAAAAAGTTACGATCAGCAATATCCCCGATATCCTCGATGTAAATTTATTGATCGAGCTATTAGGCGAAATGAAGGTAAAAATAGAACGTCCGCAGCGCGATACCTGTATTTTCCAGGCCGATGATGTAGACATTGATTACCTGCACAGCGAAGATTATATGATCAAAAGCGGCCGGCTTCGGGGTAGCGTCATGCTGGCCGGACCCATGCTTTCGCGATACCGGAAAGCATTTATTCCAAAACCCGGTGGGGACAAGATAGGCCGGCGCAGACTGGACACACATATTGTTGGTTTTGAAAAACTGGGAGCAAAGTTTCATTATCACCCCGAAGATGGATTTTTTCACCTGGAAGCACCACACCTCGAGGGAATGAATATGTTGCTCGACGAACCTTCCGTGACCGGTACCGCCAATATCGTTATGGCTGCCGTTATGGCCAAGGGGAAAACAACTATCTATAACGCCGCCTGTGAACCTTACACACAACAGCTTTGCAAAATGCTGGTCAATATGGGCGCGAAGATCGATGGTATTGGAAGCAACCTGCTTACTGTTACCGGCGTGGACTACCTGGGAGGTACCGAACACCGTATGTTGCCCGACATGATTGAAGTAGGTTCTTTTATCGGGCTGGCAGCCATGACGCAAAGTGATATCACTATCAGGAATGCAGGCGTAGATCATCTCGGCATCATCCCTGAAAAATTTCAGCAACTGGGAATTCAACTCAACTTTAGCGGCGATGATATTCATATTCCATCACAGGAGATCTATGAAGTGCGCCGGTATTTTGATGGCGGCGTTTTGACAATTTACGATCATCCATGGCCGGGTTTTACACCCGATCTGTTAAGCATAGTGCTGGTAACAGCAATACAGGCGAGGGGAAGTGTGCTAATCCATCAGAAAATGTTTGAAAGCCGCTTGTTTTTTGTCGACAAACTCATCGACATGGGTGCACAGATCATTCTTTGTGATCCGCACCGCGCGGTGGTGATCGGGCTGGAACGGCAACAGCAACTACGGGGCATTACTATGAGCAGTCCTGATATTCGTGCGGGCGTTGCTCTACTGATCGCCGCTCTCAGCGCCGAAGGCAGAAGCGTAATACAAAATATCGAACAGATCGACAGAGGCTATCAATATATTGACCAGCGGCTACAGGCGCTGGGAGCCAGCATCAGGAGAATATAGGATAAAATGTTTTCCGCCTGGGCCTATTCCATTTCATTCCCTTTCTTTGCACATGGCTTCTTATCAAAACAAGATCATTATCATTACAGCGCCGTCCGGAGCCGGTAAGACTTCCATCACCCGGCATCTGCTGGAGATATTTCCCCAATTGGCTTTCTCGATTTCCGCAGCTACACGAGAAGCACGTTACTACGAGAAAAACGGGAAAGATTATTATTTCATGTCGCTCCAGGAGTTCAGGCAAAAGATCCAGCAAAATGAATTTGTGGAATGGGAAATGGTATATGAAGGTAAATACTATGGCACGCTGAAAAGTGAGCTGCAGCGTCTCTGGGACAATCACCAATGCCCCCTGCTCGATATAGATGTAAAAGGGGCGATCCACGTGCAACAGCAATACCCTGACACTTCACTTACCATTTTTATTGAACCGCCGTCGGTAGAGGAATTGAAAAGGAGACTCGAATCAAGAGGGACGGAAACGGAGCAATCATTACAGGCCAGGGTCAATAAGGCATCATACGAAATATCATTTAAAGATCATTTCAATAAATCCATCGTGAATGATGATCTGCAGAAAGCCTGTGCCAAAGCAGAAGAGATAGTAAAAGAATTTTTGGAATCAGAATAGGCGTTGTTAAGTGCAGGGAAGATTGACCCTGGTTTCCATGGGAATATTTATTTTAAGAAAATTATTGAAAGATCCGGGGGAAAATCATTTTTATTATAAAACCATCCTGAAAGAGATAAAAATATCTCAAAAGGAATGTATTTCAGAAAATGGATAAACCCGCGTTCCATCGGAACGCTTTATAGGTAAAAAAATACGATCAAAGAAAACCCACGTCCCGTAGGAACGGTTTATGCTAAAAATTAAAATTGGGCACAACAAATGTGTAACGATTTTTCAAAAAATTCCTTCCCGCCGCCTTACATGACAACACTCGGCTCATCTTTCGATACCATGCATCCATTAAAATGTTTCTTCATTATCTTTATTATATGGTTCAATGGCAAACAATAACCTGGTTTATCATGACCCTGGTGCTGATGGGGTTTTTCGCCGGCGTTGAGATGGCTTATTACAGCGCCAACAGGCTTACCATTGAGTTGCGCAAGAAACAGGGCGGCACCTCAGGTCAGCTGTTGTCAAAATTTATCGAAGTGCCGGCCAGTTTTATCGGTTCTACACTGATCGGCTTTAATATTTTCCTCGTATTCTTTAGCCTGCAGATCAGCTCGGTGATGCAACCCATGTGGCAATACCTGAATGTGGATGCATCTATCGTGCATATCCTGGTGGAGATCGCCATTGCCACTTTTATCGTTCTGATCTTCGCGGAGTTTATACCCCGCGCTATCTTCCGCGCAAGAAGTAATTCACTGCTGATGAGACTGGCGATCGTGATCGACATTTTTTACCAAATGTTTTCACCCATTGCAGAAAGCCTGATCAGCCTGGCCGAATGGCTGCTCAAATACGTGTTTAATGTACGGGTCGATAAACATAAAGAGCCGCTTAGCCTGAGTGAACTTAAAAACCTGTTTCAGCAGAATGTAGATGAAGAACGGCAGGGTCGTAATACTCAACTACTCGAAAATGCGCAGGAATTTCCTAAGGTCAGGATACGTCAGTGCCTGGTGCCGCGCAAGGAAATTGTGGGGGTAAGTATCAATTCGTCGATTGATGAACTGAAGAAGAAGTTTATCGAAACCAAGCTTAGTAAACTCGTAGTGTACGAAGACAACATTGATCACCTGGCAGGCTATGTTCACCAGCTTGATCTTTTTAAAAAACCCGCCACCATCCAGGATATCCTGTTGCCTATCCCCGCTGTGCCTGAAAGCATGAGTGCTGCCGACCTGATCAGTAAGTTCAGCCGCGAGCGAAAAAGTATTGCCTGGGTAGTGGATGAATTTGGCGGCACAGCCGGCATTATCACCATGGAAGACGTACTGGAAGAGCTGTTTGGCGAAATACAGGACGAATATGATATCGAAAAATTTGTAGAAAAGCAGATCGCGGAAAATGAGTTTATTTTTTCGGGTCGCCTTGAACTCGACTACCTGGAAGAGAAATACGATTTTGAATTTCCTGAAAACGAATCAGAGACCCTTTCGGGTTATATCATCAATTTCCACGAAACCATACCGCGCCAGAAGGAAAGGATCATCATCGACGACTTTGAGTTTGATGTGATCAGCGTCAGCGATACGAGGATAGAGATGGTGAAGATGAAAAAACTTAAATAAGATCCAATTTACGATTACTCAGGGGGTCCTGCCTGCGGCAGGTGAGGTGGCCACGAATTGCACGAATGACACGAATGGGGCCTCGGATTACACAGATTTGCACTGATTTGACTGCCTGCGGCCGTGAGGAAGTGGCCACGAATTACACCAATCACACGAATGGGGCACCTGGTACCTGATTCTTGTCGCTTGTTTCATCTCCCATTATCTTTGCCCCACTTTAAAACAAGCAGATGGCCCTGTTGGATTTTTTTGAAAAGAGGAAAAAGAACACTTCAGATGAGATGTCATTTATTGACCACCTGGAGGAGCTGCGCTGGCATTTGATCCGTTCGGTGATCGCGATTGGCATCTGCGCTATTGGTTTTTTTGTATTTGTCAGGGATATTGTTGACAAGATCCTGCTGGCTCCCACACAGCCGGGATTTATTACTTACAAATGGTTTTGCGATATCAGTCATGCTATTGGCCTTGGTGATGCCATTTGCATGGAAGGTGTAAAAGCCAGCTTTCTGAGTACCCAGCTTACCAGCCAGTTTATTTCTTCTTTTACGATTTCGTTTGTTGGCGGTTTCGTGGTAGCCTTTCCTTATATCTTCTGGGAATTCTGGCGATTTATAAAACCCGCACTTTCTGAAAAAGAAAAGCGCAACACAGGTGGCGTCATATTCTGGGTATCACTATTATTCTTTGGCGGCGTTGCGTTCGGGTATTATATCCTTACGCCTTTTATGGTGAATTTTTATTTTTCCTATTCTCTCAGCCCGCTGATCGAGATCAAGCCCACTTTTGCCGATTACCTCGAAAACCTTATCTATACCACGGTGGGGATAGGCGTTTTGTTTCAAATGCCGCTGCTGGTGATGATCCTGGCAAAGATCGGGATCGTGACCGGTCGTTTTTTGCGTAAATACCGTCGTCACGCTTTTGTCATCATCATTATTGCCGCGGCTATCATTACGCCGTCCACCGATCCCTTCAGCCTGGTGATCGTGGCATTTCCGCTTTACCTGTTGTTTGAAGCCAGCATTATCCTCGCCACCCGCATCAACAAACGGCAGGATAAGGAACTGGAAGAATGGAGTTAACAACCTCCATTACTGGTTATGCGAGAGTTGTGAGTCAATTGAAAAGTTTAGCCACTTTACATTTTCATATTTTCACATTTCCACATTTGATATTCGTTGCATTTTCAAATGCTCAAATTTTCAAATTGTGCAGTTCCCTGCTTCCCATGAATTATAGTTAACTTCGTCAGAGCAATTTTTAATTCATCATTTCAAAAGATGGCACCTGCTATGAATTCACCGTTTGACCTCAGTAAACCCATCGCCATTGGGAGTGACCATGCCGGTTTTGATTACAAGGAAGACCTGATCTCTTTTTTAGAGGGTAAAGGACTGCAGTATAAGGACTTTGGTACCTATTCCAAAGAATCGGTCGATTACCCGGATTTTGCTCACCCGGTTGCGCTTGCCGTAGAAACCGGTGAGGCGGCATTTGGGATCCTGCTTTGCGGCACAGCAAACGGGGTAGCCATTACTGCCAATAAGCATCAAAACATCCGTGCCGGCATCTGCTGGGGTGATGAAATTGCAAGCCTGGTAAGACAGCACAATAATGCCAACATCATTTGTATACCCGCCCGCTTTGTAAGAGAAGGGGATGCGGAAAAAATGGTCAGCACCTTTATTACCACGCCATTCGAGGGCGGCCGTCATGCCGACCGCGTGAACAAGATCGCCTGTGCGGTTGAAAGTTAACCACCCATCATATCTGTTTCTAACCTCAAATATTTTAATTTATGTTTGGGGTTATTCTTTTATATAAAACAATCATCAATGAGAAAAGTCCTGCTACCATTATTATTGGTTGCCTCCCTTTTTGTTTCGGCGCAAAAAAAGAACACTCCACCCTATTTCGCGGCCACCATCACGGCTGACGATATGAAAAAGCATTTATATATCATTGCCGGCCCCGAAATGGAAGGCCGTGATACCCCTTCCCCCGGTTTGGAAAAAGCCGCCAACTATATCGAAGATCATTTTAAATCGCTTGGACTTATCCCTGGAAATAACGGCAGTTTTCGACAACACTATCCGCTCTACAAGGATTCGATGACCAGTACAATTTTGCAGGTCAATGGAACCGACTTCGAACTATCGAAGGATTTCCAGCCTAATACCATGCTCAACCATACAGCGCAAATGCGTTTCTCAGAAGTGGTTTTTGCCGGATACGGGATTGTAGATGGAGATATTGATCATTACAAAGACCTGGATATAAGAGGTAAACTGGTGCTGATACTCGACGGCTCACCTGCCGGTTACAAACCATCAGAATCTGGTTTTCGTTCACCAGCCAATGTTTTTACCAAAGTTGGCAGGGCGCACGAAAAAGGCGCCGCAGCTGTAATGGTGGTATACGGCAATTATCCACGCAAAACATTCAATACTACTTCCAACTACGCCCTGAATAGTTTTAAAGAATCAGCTTATCCTTTGCTTTTCACAGTATCGGAAAGCGTGGCAGAAAGCATTATCGGTGAGGAAGGAAAAGCTATCATAGAAAAAATGAAAACGGCTCCGCTGGCTTCGCAGACATACAAGGCCAATGTGGAACTGGGATATTTTAAACATACCAGCACTGTACAGGTTTCCAATGTGCTGGGTATGGTAGAAGGCAGTGATAAAAAAGATGAGTATGTGATCATCACGGCGCATTATGATCACGTAGGTAAAAGAGCCGACGGCACTATCTATTACGGCGCTGATGACGACGGTAGCGGCACCGTTGCGATCCTCGAACTGGCGGAAGCCTTTGCAAAGGCCAAAGCTGCGGGTAAAGGCCCGCGCAGATCGGTTGTGTTCATGACCGTGAGTGGTGAAGAAAAGGGTTTATGGGGAAGCGAATATTATTCAAACCATCCGGTTTTCCCCCTGGAGAAGACAACGGTGGATCTGAATATTGACATGATTGGCCGCATCGGCGAGGAATACCTGAAAGATAAAGACTCTGTCAACTACGTTTACGTAATCGGCGATGACAAATTAAGTACTGACCTCGCACCCATCACCGACGAGGTTAATAAGAAGTATACCAAAATGAAACTCGACCGCAAGTACAATGATCCCAATGACAAGAATCGTTTTTACTATCGCAGCGACCATTACAATTTCGCGGAGAAAGGCGTACCTGTTATTTTCTACTTCAATGGTGTACATGCCGATTATCACCGTCCCACCGATACGCCCGATAAGATCAATTATAAACTGATGGCAAAAAGAGGACAACTCGTGTTTTTCACTGCCTGGGAAATGGCCAATCGGAATGATATGCTAAAGCGTGATTTAAAGCTGGAGAAGCCAAAAGGATTTTAATGATATTTTTTATTGCCGGGGAGACGGGAAGGCGGGAAGATTATAGTGGTATCTTTTATAAAACGAAACACATATGAATATATTTCTATATGTTTTTTTGCATGGAAGATAGGAAGGCGGGAAGGTTATATTAAAATCTGTTGGGAGTGTTCAATTAATCTACCAAATATTTCCGCCCCTTCCCTTCTATTTTTCCCGTCTTCCTATCTTCCCGGCAGCAGGCTGATTTCTTTGAATCTTAAACTGCGAATATTATTTTGTGGAAAAGCACACCATATGAACACCTCAAACAATCCTACCGAATCACAGCAAAGCGTTATCGCCGACTATGCCAATGAGCTTAGGCAGGCTGAGATGGAAGGTTATGAAATGGCCATTCGAAAAGCCCGAAATGCATTGTTCTGGGCAGGCGGACTGATATTTGCCTGGGAACTGATCGCCATGTTTCGTGATGGAATTGGTTTCCAGCCCCTGGTTTTTATTGTCGCCCTGATTGAAGGTGGCATTTTTGTAGGCCTGGGATTCTGGACCAAACAAAAACCTTTCACAGCAATCATCTGTGGCCTGATCTGTTTCCTCGGTATCATAGGAATTAGTGTAGTAATATATGGTATGGCAGAAGGTGGCGCGGGCGTATTAAAAGCCCTGTTCAGCGGTATTATCGTCAAAGTGATCATCCTGGTTAATCTCATTCTCCCGATAAAAGAGGCGAAAGCTTTACAAGAGGCGAGAAAACAATCTTACTAAAAGTTTTGTGACACGAAAAATATTGAGGATTGAACAGATTCCCCGAAAAGAAGAATGTTCAATCCTCAATTTTATTATTCAATTTTAAATAAACCAGCCCTACCAGCCCAGCACCC
>JAEYOL010000291.1 GCA_023411775.1 Bacteroidota bacterium
CGACGGGCTTACCCGCTGCCTGCGCTTCGATCAGGCTCACCGGTGTGCCTTCATTCAAGGAGGTAAGCACAATGATATCCGATCCGGCATTGATATGATCTATATCGCTTCGCCAGGAAGTAAATACTAGCGGCTGATCACAGGTTGTATCTTTTTCCGTATTAAATCCAATACCGAGTTGCCTGGCTTTTTCTTCCAGCGCCAACCTCGTCTCACCATCACCCACTACAAACGCCCTGATCTTATGCCGGCAGTTTTGCATCAGGTAGTGAATGCCTGTCAGAAACAACTCATGATTTTTAACCGGTACCAGGCGCCCGGTGATTGTCAGCACCACTTCATCATCTGACAAACCATAAGCAGAACGAAATGCCACTCTTTTTGCATCACGGTCCGACAGAAATTTGTCAAGGTCAAGACCCAGCGGTATCACCCTGAACTTTTCAACGGGTGCAATATTAAAATCCTCTGTCAGCTCCTTTTTTTGCTGCTCGCTGATAGCAATGATCGCATCCGTTTTCTTACCCAGCCTTCTTTCAATATTGATAAAGAGTTTTGTCTTAATTGGGTTGAAATAAGAATGAAACACATGACCATGATAAGTATGAACCACTACGGGAACTTTCATCGCCCTTGCGGCCATCCTGCCGATCGCGCCGGGTTTGGCGGCATGCGTATGAACGATATCAGGTTTGAAATCGGCGATCAGCTTCTTCATTTTTTTATACGCGACATAGTCTTTACGCGGATCAACCGAGCGACCCATTTCAGGAATATAAACAGGTTGAATACCGAGCGCGTCGGTCACGAAATTTCCTTCCTTTTCGTGATCCTCTTTTTCACCCACCACGAGCATGGTCTCAAACTCGGGCGCCATATACCTGGTAAGATAGCTGGCATTTAAGAGGGGACCGCCGATAGCGAGGCGGTTGAGTATACGGAGTACTTTGGGCATAATGCGATTTTAAACTTTGCCTGGCCGGCTAAACCATTCCCAGATGGTAGGATGGTACCACAACCGGGATTCATTTGTCAGGGAGTTTTTAAACTCCAGTTTTCCTGTTGACATAAACTCATCAACGATCCTTCTCAATTCTGGCAGGCAGATGGCATACTGCAGATACGGATATGTATAAAAACTATCTTTCTTATCGGGGGTTATCAATACCTGGCTCAGCACTTGTCCGGTATCGATGCCGGCATCTACCTGGTGTATGGTAGTTCCAAACAGTTTGGCGTCACCTGTTGCAACCGCCCAATATCCTCCATGCACTCCACGGAACTTGGGTGTAATACCGGTATGGATATTAATGAACGGAGCTTTCACATGGTTCAGCACTTTGCTGCTGATGATACGGGTGCCGTTCACTATTACCAGGTCTGGCGATAATTCATCCAAAAGTTTCAATGCTTCATCACTATTTACACTGGAAACTCTTTGTATTTTTTCATCAGGGACCCTGTCGAATCGTAAATTATACTGGCTTGTGATCTCATCCTTTCGTTTAGAGGAAGAACGCTTGATAAATGGTAATACCAGTCCAATAAATGCAAGCTGGCCCGCCACATTGAAGAACCCCAGTTTTTTGATCCTTCTTTTTATCAAAGTACTCTTTGATATATTATCCTCGATCACAACATGCTCGATGGGATGGTGTTCATTTAAAAAATTATACACCACATGCGTGGTATCACAATCAGTTGCCAGCAATACAATTTTTTTCTTACTCATATTATTTTACCAGGTCAGCTATTTCGCCCATATTGAGGGATCTCATCCCGTATTCCTTTTCGAGTTGTTTATAGTATGCAATGATTTTACTTAAAAATGCAAGGTTCTGTTCACCATGGCTGCCAAAATTATGCGGATGCCACCAAAGATGAAACATCTCTCCTTTTTGCGCGGCATGTTTCATCGAGGATTTAATACGCCGAAGCCGGAGCGATTCAAGAAAAGCCAGTTTCGAATTATAAGGTCGCAGGAACCTGCTTGCTGGTATGTTGATCATTCCATTGGCCACCGTGGGCTGCTGCGTATGATGACCCGACAGATTGAAATATGAATCCACCAGCCTGAACAAACGGCGCAATTTTGTTTCCTTCGCACGACTACGTGTCGCATAGATCCATGACTCTTCTGTTCCCCGATACACATGCACACCATTATTCGCACAAACCTGCAGCATCTCTTCACTGTATTGGTTTCGGGGGAATACAATGCTTCTCATCTGGATGTTTTCTTTTCCCGCGAGTTTCACCGCCTGCTGCATATCACTGTCGAATGATGCCGTGCTGGCGCCCGCTTCCAGCGTATAAAAATGTGAAAGGGTATGTGTGCCGATCTCCTGGCCGGGTGTAGCCTGTATGGCTTTGATCAGCTGGGGTGCAAAATGATATTTGCTTTCAAGCTCGCCGACTTCATTGATATATTTATAAGGATCCAGGGATGGATCTTTATATTCTGGTAAACGAATGGGAATATATTGCTCAAGCTCCCGTTTACTGTTACAAAACAGAAAACCGACTGTGGCCCAGGTGGAATGAATCCCATTTTTGTGGAATAAGTCCAGCAGTTGCGGTACTACAGTATGCACATTTGCGATATGGCTGCCATAATTTTCGAGTGTGCGATGGTCTCTTACTCCCCAGTAAAGTTCGAAATCGAGTGAAATAACAAAAGTTCCTTTCCTCACATCATATAATTTTTATACCAGCTTTGAAATACGATCAAACCCCAGATGGTTTCCACCGAATCGCCGGGGTTGGAGGAGTAGAGACGGTTTTTCAGCATGTGTATTCTTTCAAATTGAAATATTCCCTGTTGTTCGATAAAGTCTTTCGCCAGCAGGTCATCAAAAATAAATGCATTCAACTCATTCCTGAACCAATTCTGTAGCGGAATATCGAAGCCTTGCTTGGGCCGGTTGTAGATCGCGTCGGGCAGCAAAGGTCTGAACGCATCCTGTACGATCTTCTTTTTCATTTTGCCATCGATCTTGTAATGAGTAGGAAGGCCAAAAGCAAAATCCACCACTTCATGATCCAGGAAAGGACTTCTCACTTCCAGGCTATTGGCCATACTCATCAGGTCGGCTTTTACCAGCATATCACTTTGCAAAACCAGTTCCATATCCGTTTGCAGAAAATCCTCCAGCGATTCGCTCTCCTTCAAATGTCGCAGGATATGATGCTTCAGCTGTTTATAATTTGTCATGTCCACAGCTGTTCTTTTATTCTCGTGCAGCAATTGCCATGCGTCATCTTCCGTCATAAACGATGCCCAGCGCCAGTAACGTTCCTTTGCGCCCATTTTGGCGCCTTCCGCAAAACGGCTCATTTGCCTGAAGAGGTTGGTCACCATATTGCTGCGACTTTGAGGCAACACATTCCAAAGCGGTTCGCCGATCTGTACCAGGTTATTCAGCAAATTTTGCTGCCGCACACGCCATTCCGCTTTGTGTTTGTTGTATCCCGCGAACACTTCATCACCGCCGTCACCACTCAGGGCCACCGTCACATGTTTTCTTGTATGGCTGCTGAGTATATAAAATGGTATGGCTGATGCATCCGCGAACGGTTCATCGATATATGAGAGGATATCATGAATGTGTTCGAGAAAATCGTTGTTGCCCAGCGAAAAAACGGTGTGATTAGTTTTGTATTTATCAGCTACAAGACGAGCATATTTTGTTTCGTCGAAAAACGGATTGTCCTTATACCCGATCGAATACGTATTCAACTGATCCGTATGCCTGCTCGCCAATGCAACCACAACCGAGGAATCAATGCCACCGCTTAGGAAAGCGCCTAACGGTACATCGGCGATCATACGACGCTGTACGGATGCATCCAGCCTTTTTTCCAGTTCTTCACACGCTTCCGAATAGGACAGTTCCGATGCCTCCTTCTTTGGGGTAATGGAATACCAGGATTTTATCTGAAGATCTCCTTCTTTCACTAACATATAACTTCCTGCGGGAAGTTTCATCACACCTTTTAAGATGGATTGTGGCTGCGGTATATAATTAAGCTGTAGATACTGGTACAATGTGGTGTAATTGATCTCACGGGGAATGCCATATTCCAGCAGGGCTTTCATCTCGGAGGCAAAAACAAAATACTCTTCGTTATGAAAGTAGTGTACCGGCTTTTTGCCAAAGCGGTCCCTGGCAATGAAGAGTGAGTTTTCCTGCGCATCATAGATCGCAAAGGCAAAAAAGCCGCTCATGAGGGGAAGACAGCTATCGCCAATTGTCTTGTATAGTTCCAGGAGTACTTCCGTATCTGATTCTGACTTCCAGTTTTGCTTGCCAGGGAAATAGGTTTCCCGGAGTTCGCGGTAATTGAAGATTTCCCCATTAAATATAATGGTGTACCGGCCGCTCTCGTCGGTCATGGGCTGGGATGCCCGGTCGGAAGTATCAATAATGCTTAAACGTCTGTGACCCAATGCACAATGCCGGCTCATAAATACATTGCCGCCATCTGGACCCCGCTTTCTCAATAAATCATTCGAATGATTTACTTTTGAAAGCAGTCCATGCTGTTTTTCTGAAAATATAAACGCTCCGGTAATACCACACATACTGAATTTCTTGAATATGAAAGACCCTTTTCTTTACCTGTCGACAAATCTATTAAGACTCGGGCACATCATAACGAATAATAAAGCTGTTTTTGTACTTCTGGCGTTTATTTTTAGTTTGCCTCATAAGATTGATTCACAGGAAATCAGCTATCATCCCAATAAACACTGGACGGTCAGGGCTGATGCAGTTAAACCAAATACCCAGGTCGAGTTCCATTATTTCAATCCACAATATGGATACCCCCAGCGTAATCTTGCAGGCAAATCGGATTATGAGGAATGGGAGTCCTGGAAAGAAAAGAATCATTTTTCATACAAGTATAAACTAGAGGGGCATGTGTGGCAGGCTGTAATTGCCAATCACAAGGAAATATTTCAAAAGCACCCGGAATACCTTTCGCAGGTCAATGGTAAAAGACCCGGTTATGGTGTGGCAAGAAAACTTTGCGTTTCCAATAAAAATGTCCAGGAACTATTTATCAAAGACCGCATTGAAGCTTTTAAAAAACTTAATGACCCAGAAGGTTCTGTAAGTGTTGAGCCCAGTGACGGTGCCGGGTTTTGTGAATGCTCCAATTGTAAAAAGCTGGGTTCGATAAGCAACCAGGTATTTTTCTTGGCAAACCTGACTGCTGCCAGGCTCAGGGAGAAATTTCCAAAAGGAAAGGTCAATTTATATGCCTATAACAAACACGCTGAACTGCCTGATTTCGATATTGAACCAAATGTACATGTAACCGTCATCCCTGCAGGTTTTCAAAGTGTTTACGATGGGGATGTGATGATGAGTCTCTGGGCCAAAAAAGTTAAGCTGAAAACTTATTACGAATACTTCACCATTCCTCAACAGAAAGCGGAACAACCCCGAATCTATATCCAGGATTTTTTAGACAGGATGAACCTTGCCAGGAAACTGGGTTATCAGGGCTATTGGTTTGAAACCGGGGTGAATATCAATTCCGCCATTGCACTCGTTTTGTTTAATCAATTGTGGTTAGACAGCACGCTAACCTGGGAAATCGTAAGTGCCAGATTTTTGCGATCCTGTTTCCGGGACAGTTATACACCGATGAAACGCTTATTTGGCAGGTGGTGGCATACCTGGTTGGGAGACCAGGAGTATCCCGCAGCGCTGTATGACCTCAACGAAGCTTCGAGGCTGGCAACTTCCCCCGATGAGCAGGAACGGATCAATGACCTTAAAGCTTATGTCCATTACCTGATACTTTATTCCCAATGGGATAAGAATCGCCAAAATGCAAGGCTGGCTCAAAATCTTTTTGATTATATGTATCAAAGCAGGTCGAGAGTTATCGTCAACGGCCCGGCGCTTTATGAAGTATTCAAATCTCTGCTTAATAAAGCGCAACAGGAGCGGTACAACTGGAGGACAAAGGCAAATATTAAATACTGGCCTGCGTTAACAGAAAAAACTATCCGTGAAAATTTTATTGCCGATCAGAAAAATTATAAACCCCAATCCCTCAACTTTAATTTTGTACCCATCGTGCAGGGAGTGAAATCGGTGCGCCAAAGAGCAGAGCCGTTACAATCATTTCGATTGAATTGCCGTAAAATGGGAGATAAAATCAGGGTGTACTCTGAAGGACCCATTAACATTAAATTGATAAATTTTGCGGATCATGGCAATTACAATGATAAAAAGTTATTGCTAAGCGTGATGGACACTGATGGAAATGTTTTTTACAATGACTTTATCTTGTATAGCAAACCCAATCTCAAGCTGAATCTTCCTTCACAGAAGGTTTATATTATTTCGCTGTTGCAATACTTCAGAACGGAAATCGAAATAACCGGTAAGGTCATTCCAATCGTAGATAAGGAGCAATTGAGCCAGGTTAAGTCTACCTCCCGCAAAAATGTGGCACGTAAAAGCCTGGCTAAGGAAGATGCACTCACCCACTATTATTTCCTGGCAGAATAGCTAAATACTTTAAATTTGTTAAGTACACAATATGGCTATAGTCCCATTTGATTACCTTTTTTCCATTTTCCTGCTGGCATTTATTTACCTGTTTCTATATAGATATGCAAATCGGACCTATGCCCGCTATCCGCAAATCAGGAAATATTTTCTCCTTGGCTTTACTGTTAAAGCAATTGGTGCAATTTGTATTGGCATGGTTTATCAATATTATTACGGCTTTGGTGACACTTTTGGTTTCTACAGGATGGGCTTGTTTTTTAGTGAGATTATCCGGAGTGAGCCAGATGAACTGATCAATGTATTGTTCAAGGGTGACAAGGAGTATTTTATGTCCAAAGCATACCAGTATGGTTTTTCATCGTGGTATGCTTTCAACACATCCACTGTATCTGTTGCCCGGTTTTGCGCCGGGTTCAATTTTATAACTTTCGGGTACTATCTTCCTACAGCCATAATGTTTGCGCTGGTCTCCTACTCGGGGATATGGAAACTGTACCTCACATTCATTAAAAGCTATCCAACTCTTTATAAAGAACTGGCCATATTTGTATTGTTTATTCCTTCCGTATTTTTCTGGGGTTCCGGGTTGATGAAAGATACGCTCACCATCGGTTCACTTGGATGGCTGACTTTTGGATTTTATTCTTTCTTCATTGCACATAAGCGGACACTGAATTACCTGGTAATATGTGCACTGGCATTAATCATAATTTTTTCCATTAAGGCCTATGTGGCATTAGCCTTTATTCCTGCAGCAGCCATTTGGATCATCCAGCATCACAGGAAACAGATCAGGAACAATACTACGAAAGTGCTGCTGGTGCCTGTCTTTATTGGTATCGTGGTTTTGGTGGCACTGGCAATGCAGTACTTCCTGGCACTGGAGTTTCAGGATACTACAATTACCGCAGTGGTGGAAGCTGCAGCGAATACATCAGCCGCAATCAGCGGTTCAGATGCAGGTTCTGTTTATAATCTTGGAACGACGGGAGCGGGTTTGGGCGGTATGCTCAGCCTCATTGTGCCGGCAATTATCGTAACATTTTTCAGACCATTCCCCTGGGAAATACATAATGTATTGAGTGTACTCGCTGCTATGGAAAGCCTGCTTTTCTTATTCTTTACGCTTTTTATTTTTTTCAAAGTCCGACTTATTATAGGCTTCCGAACATTATTGAACAGCCCGCTGGCTTTATTTTGCCTTATTTTCGCGCTCGCTTTTGCGGTACCGGTTGGAATTGCCAGTAATAATTTCGGAACCCTCGTACGCTATAAAATACCATGTATCCCTTTTTTTGCAATTGGCTTATTCCTGATTTATTATTCCAATACTGGCAAAAGTTTTTTGCGGAGAAAAACTAGATAAAACACTGTATGCAATTCAACTCCTTCACTTTTGCTCTTTTCCTGATTATAGTTTTTTCACTGTATTGGATACTGCCTCCGGGCAGGCTTAGAATGCGGCAGTTCCTTTTAATCGTTGCGAGCTACGTATTCTATGGATGGTGGGACTGGAGGTTTTTGATTTTAATTTTCATCAGTTGCCTGGTCGACTTCTTCATTGCCAGGGGAATAGATGAAGCCCAATCGAGGAGAAGAAAAAAGATGCTTCTTGGCATTAGCCTTTTTGTCCAGTTAGGTATTCTCTGCACTTTTAAATATTTCGACTTTTTCACTACTTCTTTTGCCGCTTTACTGAATTCACTGGGTTTCACTGTACACCCCGTTACATTAAATCTTGTACTGCCTGCGGGGGTCAGCTTTTACACATTTCAAACCTTAAGCTATACGATCGATGTTTACAGGGGAAATATGAAGGCAAGTAAAGATCCGTTTGCCTTTTTTGCCTTTGTAAGTTTCTTTCCTCAGCTGGTAGCCGGGCCTATTGAACGTGCCACCCATTTGTTGCCCCAGTTTGAAAAGCCTCACCTGTTTAATGAAAACAATTGTATACAGGGATTAAGAATTTTCCTGTGGGGCTTTTTTAAGAAGGTGGTCATAGCCGACAACTGTGCCTATTTTGCGAATATTATTTTTGATAACTACAGCCAAATGAGCGGGCTTGAGCTAAGTGCCGGCGCTGTCTTTTTTGCATTCCACATCTATGGCGATTTTTCCGGTTACTCTGACATGGCTGTAGGTTCAGCAAAGCTGTTTGGCTATGACCTGATGCAAAACTTCAGGACACCATATTTCTCGAGGGATATTGCAGAGTTCTGGAGAAGATGGCATATATCTTTATCAACCTGGTTCAGGGATTACCTATATATTCCATTGGGAGGAAGCAGGGGAGGAAAATCAAAGGCGGTCCGCAATACTTTCATAATTTTCCTGGTGAGCGGTCTCTGGCATGGAGCTAACTGGACTTTCGTGGTGTGGGGTCTATTGAACGCGATTTATTTTTTACCCTTGCTTTTAAGAAATAAAAACCGGAGCCACCTGGAAGACGTGGCGGCTAATCGTTTGCTGCCTAATGGCAGAGAAATTTTCCAGATACTAATCACATTCACACTTACGTGTATTGCATGGGTATTTTTCAGATCACAAACTATAGAAGGTGCATTTGGATACCTGAAGGGTATTGTAACTAACCCATTCCTTCCCGGAAACTATAGTAATTTCAGTCATCGCGTTTTTGTTCCCCTGGCAATTTTCATAGCACTCGACTGGTCCATATTCAGATGGTTTGATGCCCATGAAAGAATTGTAAAATGGAGTTCGGCAAGAAAATGGGCTTTTATCGGACTCATACTGCTTATCACTCTACTGTATTACCAAAATGAAGCTTCGTCATTTATTTATTTTCAATTTTAATTCCTATGAAATCCTTCATATTTAAATTATTAAAAGTCGTTTTGCTGTTTTATATCCTTGCCTGGGGATTGCAATGGGTGATTGAAAGGGGGTTGTATCGTACAAATGACAATACTTATGGAGACTGGAACCGGATAAAAAATGACAATGTAAAGGCTGATATAATTGTTATCGGCTCTTCCCGGGCAGTTGTTCACTTTAATCCTGATTCCATCCAAAAATACACCGGTCGGTCAGCTTATAATCTCGGAATTAATGGTGCCAGGCAGGCTATTACCCAGGCCAGGTTTCAGTATTATCTTTCCAAAACAAGCAAAAATCCTGAATGGGTGGTATATAGTCTGGATGCCTTTACCGTGGGTAAGAGAGATGACCTTTATGAAAAACAACAATATTTACCTTACCTCTCTGACACTTCGGTATTAAAACCCTTATCGCAAATTGATCCGTGGCTGCCCGTAGAAGCAAAAATTCCATTAATAAAATATCGCGGATTCATAGCCGAAATATTCCGCGGCATCAAAGGCAATTTTAAACCGGCAGATAACTACACACGCAACAGAGGCTTCCAGTTTCAGCGCTTAAAGTGGGATAGCAGTTTTGACCGGCAGCTCAGGGTCCTCAATGGCAAGCCATTTCTAATTGATACAAGCAAGTTAGATTTTGCATGGTCCAATCTTCAATATATATGCCACCTTTGTAAATCAAAAAATATCAAGCTGATAGTTGTTTCACCACCCATGTTAAATGAACTGGTTGACATTATGTCCCAACTACCCTCCATTCATGGGAAAATCAAAGAGATAACCGAACAGGCCGGCTTTGTTTATCTCGACTATACAGATAACGAACTGAGTAAGGACAGGAAATATTTTTACAATTCAACTCACTTAAATGGAGACGCCGCTAATCTTTTCAGTACAATATTTGCGAAAGACATTAACACAATTATTCAAAAAGAAAATTAATTATCGCGGCAGTAATTTTCCCCGCAGCCATTTTGAGAGGGGCTTTTCAATAAAAGAATTGATGAGGTGAGACAAGGCGAGAATAAGAGTAATTGTCATGATGATGGCAAAAGGCGCATCAACGTCACTTAAACGGTTTAATAGAATATAGCCGATATTCTGATGAACCAGGTATAAGCTGTAAGAAATCGCGCCAAGCCAGATAAACACCCGGTTGGCAATCCATGGAAGCTTGCCATAGATAAATAATATAAACACACCGCTGCATATCCAATAAGCAATCTTGTCGGGAACAGGAACATTTTGAAATAGCACTACGATCCCGGCCGCTAATACATATGGCCAGTAAATCCAGTTCTTTGGATCATTTTGCCAAATTTTATAAAAACCTATTCCTGCTATGAAGTAAGGAGCATAATGCAGGTTAAAAAACGATTCAGACAAGGGTATTCTTATAAAAGTATTTACCAGGGATAAACCAAGCCAAAAGCCCAGCCAGATAAACGGTTTGACTATTAATCCGGATATTAATAAAACAGCAATAATTATATAGAACATCCACTCGACAAAAAGAGACCAGTAAACACCATCAACATTGGCAACCTTAAACAATTCCTGAAACATTGTCAAATTAACCAAATAGGTTAATGTTCCTGCGGTTCTTTGTTCAAGTGGGAAAATGAGCAGGGCAACGAAACTTAATGTCAGACAAATCCAATACGCAGGATATAGCCGAATGAAACGCTTTAATAAAAATTCACCGGAAGTTTTTACTTTACCGGCAGTCATAAATATGACAAACCCACTAATCATAAAGAAAAATTCAACACCCAGGTATCCATATTTAAATTCAAAACCGTTTAATGTTTGCTTGTTGAACAGTTCCCTGTAGCGGGTTGTATAGTGGTAAAGCATGACTGATAAGGCTGCCAGCCCTCTCAATGCATCTAACTCATCCAGGCGGTGTGATTCTTTCAAAGTCTTAATTATTTAAGTATGTTTCGGTACAATTTATCTGACTCAATAAAAACTCTTTGAAAATCAAATTTTTCAATCAATAGTCGCCTGGCGTTGACGCCGAGATATCCGGCGAGCTTTTGATCCGCGAGAATTTTCTCCATTTTATGGGCCATGGATTCCACATTAAATGGTTCGATCAGAAACCCTGTCTCGCCATCCTTCACAATTTCATTTCCGGCAGGCACATCAAATGCAATAATTGGCTTACCGTATGCCATGGCTTCAATAAATACAAGTCCAAATGGCTCGACCGTAGAGGGAATGACCACCAGTTCCGCTTTTTCCAGTAATTTCTGGGGTTGGGGCTGAAAACCGAGAAAGCGAACGTGGTTTGCGAGTCCCAGTTCACTTGAATAGCTCTCCAGTTCTTCCCGTTGTGGCCCGCTTCCGGCAATTTCAAGTACAACAGCAGGTTGCTTTTCCTTAAGCACTGCCATGGCATCGAGCAGGTATCGAAACCCCTTATACCTGGTCAACCTTCCGACCGATACTAACCTCAATGG
This sequence comes from Bacteroidota bacterium, assembly GCA_023411775.1. Lineage (GTDB taxonomy): Bacteria > Bacteroidota > Bacteroidia > Chitinophagales > Chitinophagaceae > Terrimonas_B. Next base: position 11,842 of record JAEYOL010000291.1, read on the forward strand.
AGAAGACGGAGTGGCAAGGACTGCTTCTTCCGGTATTGCTTCCTGTCTTAATCCATGATGTATCACAGGAATTCTGTGCCTAGTAATTTTCGAATCATGATAAAAGGCAGCCATGGCATGAGAGATCGTGTAAGACTGATCAATCTTTCTTTCTGCCAACCGGCTTAGCCAATAAAAAGGCATCTTTTTGAGCCTGCTGTTAACAGCAAAACCATACTGTTCGAGATAAGATTCCTGGAAGCCATGCTTGGTTGAAACAATTTTCAGCGACCGGATAAAAAAGGTCTTGACAACAGCTGCATACACATCCGCATGTAAAAGGTGTGTGTGCAGTAAATCAGGCTTCCACCGGCGGCACAATTGTGTGAAAGACCGGATGATACTGTATGCAAACCATTTTTTGGAATAGAAAACAAATACATCAATGCCCCGGGATTTTATTTCGTTTGCGAAGCCTTCCAGTTTGGGATAATTTGCCGGATCACAAACTATTGCAATGGCTACATCATAACCAACCTGTTTTTGTGCATCCGCAAGGTCTTTAATATATTTCTCCGAGCCGGAGATGGCTGCCATTCTTTGAATATGTAAAATCCTGAGTTTTTTCAACACTTATCTTTTTAATCTGCAGAAAAATTCTACTTGTCGGATTGGCCGGTCCCGTTGCAAAGCAGCCTCACCAACGAGTTGTAAGATCCAAACATCCTTACATTAGAAAAATGCCTTTCAGCATAGCTGTTCGCTTCCTTTGCAAAAGTTTGCATTTGCGTTTTATCCGAAGACAACCTGGCAATTGCATCCACAAAAGCGTTTTCAGAATTTTCCACCAGGATGCCATTATTTGTTACCAGGTTATTAATACCAGGTATATCGGAAGCGACAACAGGCAATCCGCATGACATTGCCTGCATGATAGCGGTACTCATCGTTTCGCCCTTTGATGCATGAACATAGATATCCAATTCCTGGAGAAATGGAACGAGTCGTAGTTCGTCAAGATTTCCGGTAAACTCTACTGAATCGTTCAGACCTAAATCTGATGCCAGCTGTTTCACATTATCCAATTCATCGCCATCTCCTGCGAGATATAAAATGTATTTACCGGGAAAGCGCTCATCTAATTGCTTCAAAGCTTTCACAAGGAGGGCCTGGTACTTGATAGAGGTAAAACGGCCGGCCATCCCCATCCTGCAAACACCGTCCTGGACACTGTTTGTTGCAGGCGTAAAAATGGTGGTATCAATTCCATTGGGTATAACCCGAACCTTCTTATCCTTGAAGTGCCAGCCCTGCATATCTTTCATCTCTTTACGGTAATCATCACTCAGCAAAACAACACTATCGCCCAGGTATTGTCCAACCACACTGTTCCATTTATCAATTTTTCTTTTTACCTGGTTAGATGTGTGCTCCACTATTACCAGTTTTTTTCCATGCCGACGGCAATACCACCAGGCTGGCAGGGCGAGGCTATTGCTGTGAAGCAGGATAATATCAGGGTTCGCGGTCTTCAGGCATTGATAGAATTTACTCCATGTCTTCACCGGTTTGCCTGCAATGGCAAGCACCATATCATATTTCAGGCTACGACGCTGAGCCCTGTCTGCATGCTCTTTGTTTAAAGGCTCGATGCCATAAAAAATCAGGTGATGATCCCATTTTCTTTCCCTGTCGCCATCAATCATTGAAAAGACCACGCTGGCATGGCCGCCCAAACCGGAGAATAAAACCTGCACAACTTTCATTGGAAATAATCTTTCGTCTTTTACCAGTGATTAGTTACCACCTGATCAGCAAATATTTGGCAATAGCCAGAGTACGGCGCCTGAAAATCTCCGCCGGATTGCCAAAAACGCCTGCTAAAAAGTATTTGATAGTTGACCACTTAAATCCCTGCACAGAAAGAAATAATGCGATATAGGTATTGTAGTAAGCCCTTATCCGGCGAATGGCACCCGGGAATTTTTCCATAAACAACTTGTCTTTCTTCAGCTCTTCCAGGAATATTTCTTTGTTACGCATATATACTTCAGGCTTGGCTGATGCGGAACCCCTGTTTTGATGTACCAGCACACCGTGCGTGGCTTCGTTTATATAATGAAACTTATATTTTGCTGAAAGTCGCAGCCATAATAACCAGTCGGCACTTAATTTTAGTTCCGGGCTTGGGTAGTAACTGTATTCCTCCAACAGTTTTTTATGAAGGAAAACACCATTATTGCTCAGCGGATTTTGCTTGACAATTGTGTCAGCAATATCACCTGACAGGGTAACCGGTTTGGCAATGACCTCACCATTTTCATTTATAATATTGTAATGGACATAGGCAATCTCGGGGCAATTATGTTTCTTTATTAGATCCAAAGCTGTCTGCAGGTGATGCGGATACATGATATCATCATCATCGAAAGAGCAGACATAAAGTCCTTTTGCTTTTGCGAAACCAAAGTTTTTGGCTATGCCTTTCTGCTCATTCTTTTTCCAGTAATACTGTATCCTCGGATCATTAAATTTCCTGACAAGCTCTTCTGTATTGTCGGTTCCCCCGTCATTGACAACAATCAACTCGAAATGGCGATAAGTTTGTTTTAATACACTGTCGATCGCTTTGCTAATCAAAGCGGCCCTGTTATAAGTGGGCATAACAATACTAAAGAGGATGTCACCGGTCGCTTCCGGAACTGATATATTTACACTCATCTTTTAATAAAGGACAATTCCTGCCACAACCCCTTTCGTGCGGCGTATAAAACTAAATAAATAGTATAAAGCAGTGTAATGGGCAAATATACCCATACCTGCCACTGTGAAGGAACTCTTAGCTGAATAATAGCTGATACAAGGGTGCCTGCAATAATCAATAAGCACAGGAATAACCTGCTGCCAAGGTTAAACGCTTTTTCTGGAATAATTTTCATTCGCTTTCCCGTATACCACGCGAGAGAACACTGAATCATTCGAGTTAAAAATACAGCCAGGCACACTCCATAGATACCCATTAAAGGCAACAACACTATATTGAACAGGATGCCGGCCGTCAATGATACAGCGCTGATCCAGGGAAGAGCCTTTGTCTTATGATAATAAAAAAATGGAATATTGAAATAGGTAAACAACAACCTCGGGATATAAGCGGCAACCAGCAGGGGCATATAAAATATTGTATCATGGTACCGGCTGTCGATAAACCATTCCACAGCAGGACCGCAAAGTGCCATTATCCAGACCATCACAAAGATCATAGCCAGAACATTAGCTGAGATCATGTCCCTGATCTTTTTCATTGACTCGCTGCTTCCATCCTTCAACATCCGGAATATCTGCGGATTAATTGCACTGTTAACGGCATTAATCAATATCTCAATCACGGTAGAAACGAGGTAAGCAAATCCGTACAAACCCAGGGCTTCGAGGGTAAGAAATCTTTCCAGCATGATCTTATCCACACTGTTAAACCCAAGCGTAAGAAGCAGGTAAACTACCAGGGGTACACCATAAACAAGCATTCTCCTGGCCACCGGCATTGAATAACTGAACCTGCCCGATGCAAACAGGTAAATGAGAAAAATGACAGATGGAGCAAGTAGGCCCCACATACGACCACCCACACTTCCCACTGCACCTTTTTCCAACACAACAACACCCCAGTAAATTCCGATCACAACACAAACAAAAAAAGTAATGGACCAAAAGGCGTAGGCTTTTACTTTTTCTTCATTGCGGTACCAGGCTTGTACAATGGTCTGAAGATTTGTGGCAAGTGCCGTGATCAGCATAAATAAACCATAGGTTGCTATGGTAAACTCCCTGTTCTTAAATATCAGGTTCATAACCGGGTCTCCTACTAAAAAAAAGATCAACCCGAGAATCCCGGTAAAAAAAAGAATGGTAAAAATGGAGGTATTGAGAAGATTCCTGATTTTCTCCCGGTCATCCATCACATCATAATAAAAACGGGTAAAGGCGCCTGAAATGCCCATGCCCGAAATATTAACCAACACTGCGGTAACAATTGTGGCAAGTGTAATGATACCGAAATCTGAAGGTGTCAGGAATTTAGAGTAAACAGGAATCAGGAAGAAGTTAACCGCCGGAGCAAGAAATCCCAGTAAAGTGTAGGTTAGTGAATTTGCAAGTATTTTTTTGTTAGTCATTACTTACATAAATCATTCAGGGCGTCCTTTAACCTGTGGAGTGATTTTCCATCAGCCCGGTACAGACATTCTTCAAGCACAAATTTTCTCGCAGATTCTATCCACACCGGATCGGGCGATTCTGCCGAAATCTCCTTAACCGAAACTACTGGCAAACCTGCCTGGCTTACAAAATCTAAAAAGCTATTCTCCGCAAATTTCAGCAATATCACCGGTTTAAAATAAATAGCCGGAATTGCCAGGGTAGATGGGAAGCTTATAACAGCTTCTGCACAGGCAATCAGGTCTTTTGGGTCGTTTTCATCCCGGGTATAAATGACATCCGGGTCTAATAGTAATTCATCTTCGTTATAAGAAAATGGGTGTAATTTAATCACCAGTTTCTTTCCCCGTGCCCTGGCATAACCCGCTAATCCCTGGTAAATATCTGTAGCCCGTTGTTTACTGAATCCAAATCCACTGGAAGCTGATTTCTCCACATATAACGGGGAATCTATTAATAAGTAATAGTTATTGAACGGAAGATTAGTTAATGTGCCCGGTTGAAAATATCTGTCCAATGTGGGATTCCCTATAACAATCATATCACTTTCTGTTGCCCCATCCCTTTGTAAATAGACTATCCCGTTCTTCTTTGTGTACACCACAAATTTGCTCGGCATCCTCGCGGCAAATTTGTTCTTCTCCAGTGCAATGACATCAGTCAACTTTCTCTTTTGAAACAGATACCGGCAAAGCCGTATCCCATCAACAATGCTTACTCCCTGCATTAATCCACTAAGGAAGTACTTTACCTGCCAACTTTTAGGTGAGTGCGTACCAGGAAGCAACTTGCCGGTGGTTTTAGCCAAAAGCTTTGCACGTTCTTTATACGTTTCCTGGCTATAGAATAAACCGTGTTGAAGAATTATTGTACTTATTCCTTTTTTTTGAGCAACCCGATTTAAGATAATATCAGGAAGGTTACTAATACTCATGAAGACGATTGCATCAGGTTGTGTACGCTTCAATACTTCTCCCGGTGATGAAAAGTCAGTCCAGTATACCATTTCTATCTCAAGTGTATTGGATGCAGACTTATCTTTATCTTCATAATACTTACTTAGAAATACAAAATGAAACTGATCCCTTAAATTCAAAAAAGGTTCAATCCAATCCTTCCGATCATAGTTCCAAACCAGTAATATCCTCTTTTTACCCACAGACTTTAGCTTAACGTTTTTCAACACCAGAGATTGTTACCATGCTCCTTCTGCCAAAACCACCATTTTCAATTTAATTATCAAATAAATTATTCGCCTTTGTATAATCGTCCGGGCAACCAATGTCGATCCAGTGTTCATCCATCTTATACACTTTTATCCTTTTCTTTTCTTCAATAAGCCGGTCAAAAAGTGATGGCATATCGAAATACGTATTGGATGGTATTAATGGCAGGCAATCTTTGGAAAGTATATAAACTCCTGCGTTGATAAAATGGATATTTCGTGGCTTCTCAACGATGTGTTTTACCTCTTCAGTGGTTTCATCAAACCTGACACACGCATAGGGTATATACTCTTCATACTGTTTAACCGCCATACTGGCAATGGCACCTGAAAGCTGATGCCTTTGCATATAGTCCATATAATCGATCTGCGTCAGCACATCGCCATTAATTACAAAGAACGGATCAGCCAGCTTTTCGCTTTCGATTAGCGTGATCGCACCTGCTGTCCCCATTCTTTCTTTTTCCAAAGTATACTCAATATCTATACTCCGACTGGATCCATTTCCAAAATAATTTTTGATTATATCTGCCTTATAGTTTAAACAGATTGTAAACTTTCGGAAACCTTGTTCTGTAAACGCGTTTATAATTCTTTCCAGTACCGGCTTTCCTCCAACAGGCAACATAGGTTTCGGCAGATCTTTGGTCAAATCACCTAAGCGTGTGCCCAATCCCCCGGCCATGATGATCACCCTGTTTGGC
>JAEYOL010000311.1 GCA_023411775.1 Bacteroidota bacterium
GTTGCCTTATGAGCAATATGCGGGATATCGTTTCTATACCGCCATGCCATTTACGGATGCCACGCTTTATGATCCTTTTGTACCTGTGATTTTCACACGCACTATTTATGCCTTTTTTGATGGTGCTGGTTCGTGTGATGACACCATACGGCTTAATATATACATCACTGCCTGTCCCGATATCGATGATGATGACGATGGAATTCCCGATTACATCGAGATCAATAACCCCGCTGCTACCCAGGACCATGACAGCGATGGCGTGCCAAACTGGTCAGATATAAATTACCCTGGTTATGTCGACAATAATGTTGATGGTTTCAATGATAATTTTGACCCCAGCGCAGATTCAGACAATGACGGGATACCCAATTACAGGGATAATAATTTCCCGGGCTATGTAGACACTAATTCGGATGGGGTTAATGATAACATGGATAAAGATCTTGACGGTATCCCCAATCACCTCGATCTTGACAGTGACAATGATGGCATACCCGATACGGTTGAGAGTTTTGGCGTGGATGCTAATGGAGACGGACGGATTGATAATTATTCAGATACAGACAATGACGGTCTTTCACAGAATGTAGATGCCGGCTCCGGCGGTGTGATCGGTTCGGGACAGGGACTGGGCGCTGTAGATACAGACGGCGATGGGATTCCAAATTATCTGGACCTCGATAGCGACAACGATGGTATTCCGGATATAGCAGAAGTATTTGGACCGGACCTCGATAACGATGGACGCATCGATGGTTTCACTGATGATGATTTTGACGGTTTGTCTGACAACGTAGATGGAGACACGGACAACGACGGTATAGCTGAAAATGCGGCCAATAGCCTGGTCCTTACCGGAACTGACGTCGATAACAACGGCCGGGCAGATTCTTATCCCTATAAGAATATGGACGCCGACAGCCGTATCAATCCATACGATCTGGATAGTGACATGGATGGTATCACCGACACACGTGAAGCAGGTTTTGCGGACGCAGACTGGAATGGCCGGATTGATGGTACCTATAACGCCGATGGCTGGAGCAACGTTGTAGCGGCAATGCCGTCGTTAAACTTACCCAATACAGATGGTACAGGCAGGATAAATGTGTACGACATTGATTCCGACGATGATGGAATACCTGATAATATCGAGGGTCAAACGACACCAGGATACCTTCTTCCATCCGGTAACGATACGGATGGTGATGGGATCGACAATACATATGATGATTTTAATGGTTTTGGCGGTGATGGTATCCATGTGTATGATGAAGATGGTGACGGAATACCCGACTATCTTGATAGCGATACGGATAATGACGGTACTCCCGATATCGTGGAAGGAAATGATTTCAACCATAACAATATACAGGACGATAACATCACCCTGACCGGGGTAGACACTGACGGCGACGGACTGGATGATCGATTTGATAATGATAATTTGTCTGCAAAAGGAACCTCAGCTTATATGGGCAATGGTGGCACCACCATAGGTGATGCTTCTCCCGGTTCCATCACTGTGGTACAGCACACGCCTGTACCGGGCGATGGAGGTTGCCCGACCGAACGGGACTGGCGTTGCCTTTCTTATGTATTGAATTGCCAGGTGATCAGTTTCAGCGCCAACCTGCAGGATGAGCAGGTACGACTCGACTGGTCCACGCTGTGTGCTCAGGAAGCAGATCATTTTATCGTCCTGAGAAGTACCGACAAGCTTTCTTTTACTGAAGTTGAAAGGGTACCTGGAAAAAAGGGTGTGAACGAAATAAATACTTACCGTGCAACAGATGATTTAAGCTCGATAAATGCCGGGATTGTATATTATCGATTACAATCCGTTTTAGAAAATGGAAAAATACAGCTTAGTAATATAGTATCGGTTCGTCGCGATATTGAAAATTCACCAACCGTGCAGGTCTTCCCTAATCCTGTGAATGATCATTTGCAGGTGGCAGTCAGGTCTGCAAGTACACTGAAAGTGCAAGTACGGATTGTAGCTGCAAACGGGCTTACCTTAAAATCTTATAACGAACGCCTGTTGCCCGGCTACAATGTTTTAACCTTCAATGAAACACGTAGCCTGCCGAATGGTATTTATTACCTGCAGCTAAACCTTGGAGACCAACTGATCACAAGAAAGTTTAGTATATTGAAATAAAAAATAGAAGTATTCGTGAAAGCACCGCTTTTAATTTGCGGTGCTTTTTTACTTATATATTATACCTGGTGTATAACAAACGTAACCACACCCCATACAGTAAAATCGGTAAATTCAGCGAGGTTGATATTCTTATAGCGGCTGTTTTCCGGTATCAGGAATGCCGATGAGAAATTTTTGTGAAAACGCCGCACCAGTAACTCCCCATTTAAAACGGAAACGATGATCTTCCCGTTTGCCGGCTTGATGGACCGGTCTACGATCAACACATCATTATCAAAAATCCCGGCGTCCTGCATCGCATCGCCTTTCATGCGAATAAAATAAGTGGATGATTTATTCCGGATCAGCTGCTCGTTCAAATCAATACCAACCCCGGTGAAATCGTCGGCCGCTGCGGCCCGGCCATCGGCAGCCCCTAAAAACTCATGGCTGTGCATAAAAGAATTTTTTGTAAAACTAAATAATTTAGTAAATTTATGCTAATAAAATAAGCATTTTAAAAAACTAAAACGGAGAACTATGCAAATCTCAGGACCTGCCCTGCCCGGTTACAGGACTTATGAATACCTGCTTGTTTTGAATCCCCACGAGGATCTGCGGAAAAGAATCATGCAGGCGAAAAAGGAATTCAGTGAAAAATACGGGGTTGGGAACTCGGGTGGCATCACTTACCTGGCCCTGGTGGGTTTTACCCAATATGAAATGATGGAAGAAAGGATTATTAATCGCCTGAAACTGGTAGGCATGAGTTTTCCGCCGTTCAAGGTAGAATTGAAAGATTTTGGGAGTTTCCCCTCGCATACCATATATATAAATGTTGCAACGCGACTTCCGGTCCAGAACCTGGTAAAAGAAGTACGCAGCCAGGCGCAACGGCTGATGAAGCTGAATGACGAGAACAAACCTCATTTTATGCTCGAGCCACATCTTACCATAGCACGTAAACTGAAGCCCTGGCAATATGAGAAGGGTTGGTTGGAATATAATACAAAAAGTTTTTCAGGTCGCTTCATAGCCGATAGTATGACCCTTTTAAGAAGGGCTGCCGGTGAAATGAGATATAATACCATTGCAAGGTTTGAATTTCAGAACCTGCCCATATCAACCAGGCAGGGAGAGCTATTTGGCTTGGTTTAGAATGACCTTCTATAGCTGAATTAATAAAGAGTTACTGGTTGTGGGACTGGTAATGGCTGAATTGATTAAAAAGATTTCTGTTAACTCTAAATTGAAAACAATGCCAGCTAAATTAAGGCAGGATCAGGTAAAGGTATCAGCAACCCAAAAACAGGAAAGTGATCAGTATCTCCAGGGAAGAGGTGCACAGTTCAATACAAAGAATAAATTTCTAAAAACTGAATCAACAAGGGAGCATGTAGAAGGTATCGACGACTGGTCGGAAGAAAATAGTCCTACCCAATACATTGAACAGGATTCAAAATCCATTGTGAACAAAGTCGATAGTCCTGATGTGGGAATGATGTACAGCATGAATCCTTACGCGGGTTGTGAGCATGGTTGCATTTACTGCTATGCACGTAATGTACATGAATACTGGGGTTACAGTGCCGGACTTGATTTTGAACGTAAGATTATTGTCAAGAAAAACGCGCCACAACTTTTGCGTAAATTCCTGATGCAGCCCAAATGGGATGCTACGCCGATCATGCTTAGCGGGAATACGGATTGCTACCAGCCCGCGGAACAAAAGTATCGACTTACCAGGCGGTTGCTGGAAGTCTGTAATGAATTTAACCAGCCCGTAGGCATACTCACCAAAAATTCCTGGATAATAAAAGATAAAGATGTATTGCAGGAGATGGCCAAAAAAAGGATCGTCTCTGCCATGGTCTCCATCACATCGTTCAATGAAGACCTGCGCCGGGTGATGGAACCCCGAACAACCACCGCAGTACAAAAGCTGAAGGTAATCAACGAACTCAGCAAGGCCGGGGTACGAATGGGCGTTATGATGGGGCCGATGATACCTGGACTTAATGAACATGAAATGCAAAGAATTATGAAGGAAGCGCGTGACAATGGCGCTAGTTTTACCGCATACACTTTTATAAGGTTGAATGGATCGGTCAAATTCTTATTTCACGATTGGCTTTATAAAAATTTCCCCGACCGCGCCGATAAGGTCTGGCACCTGATCGAGGAGAGTCATGGCGGATCTGTTAATGACAACAGGTGGGGTGTGCGTATGCGGGGCGAGGGAGCGATCGCGAGGATGGTGGCCGACCAATACAAGAAATATGGCAAATTATATGGCATGAACGCGGAGGAGTGGAGCCTGGAAAAAAACGTTTTTAAACGGCCCGGACAACAGGGAAAGCTGTTTTAGGCAATGTACCTTGTCTAAAACTTACAGCTATGAAGGAATTTGAACACCTTGACGCCGAAGAACGCCTGAAGGCAGAAAACGATTATTTGAAAATGAAGCTCATGCTAGAGAGGGGCGCCATCATCGCCGGATTATCGGATAATATCATCCCGTCGGCAGTTGAGAATGCTTTTTTGAATAATATTATCGCTTTCGAGAAAGAGTTTGATAACCGGAAAAAGATAAAAGTATTCGACAAGATCGGGCGGCCTGACCATTTCAAAGCGGCGGCCACGATCAGCGATGAAGAGATCGTTACAGCTTGGGAATCAGTGAGGGATCTGCTCAATGAACATGGTATTGATCTTGGAGCCTGCAGTCCAAATGTTTCCCCGAGAGAGTTGTACCGATTTACTATCGAAGAATTATTTGAGTTTGAAATGGACGATATAAACCTCGAAGGTTGGGTAACAGATTTTATATATGACGAGTTCTATCCCGATCCTGTTTTTGAAAATACACTTTTGGTGCAGGATGATCTACTCAATGATATTTTCAAGCAAAGGGAACTTTGCGCCGAAATGTTCTATAATGACGAGTTTGAATTCAACGGGGAAAAGTTCACCGTTTTTTCCGATTTCAAAGAAAGGATACAATTGTTTAAGTCTTTGTATGAAGATATCGGGCTGGTCAGGTCCGACATTGAATCCTGCCAGGTAGATGGTGATCAGTGCATTGTATCAGGTGCCTATTGCGCCGTGGGAAAGAATGGTCTCCATGAAGATTATTACGCCGGTACATTCCGGGTAAAACTGTCGTGTCAGGATAACGATCACTGGGGTTTTGCGTCAATAAATATTGAAGGGTTTAATCCATAGAAGCACCGGGAACAAAATTTATTTGATATTCCAGACACCGAAGACCTGGTCGATGAGGCACCAATAACTGATGCCTTCAATGATGTCATTCATTGCAGGCAATACTGTATTAAAAATTGAATGCAGCCAATAGGAATTTTTACCGTTGGATCAACCTTCCCGTCTTACCTTCTTCCCGGCATCATTGATCCAGAATCTTGGCAGGCATGACCAGTCGATCCAACCTGAAAACCTGATGATGGACAACCAGAATGGTGAAATAGAAATTGCAGAATTGAAGTGGGCAAAAAAATAAGTTTGAAATTTTTATTCAAATATTTGGCAGGAACAAAAAATAATATCAATCTTTGCATCCGCAAGTAATAATAATGTTAAAACAACCACGATATAATTCAACAAGCCGGAAACTAGCTACCAATGCTGATTTCAGCGTGTATGGCAGTCGGGTGTTCATATAATTTTACATAAAGAAATTATAAGAACCCCGGTGCTTCCGGGGTTTTTTTATGACCATATTTAAAAAAAGACAATGAACAGAAATAAACTTAAACGGAATATTCATTGGACAATAAGTTCAGTTAAGAAGGTGCATGCACTACCGCATGATGCCCGACCTTTTGCGTCCAATGGAATCCTGAACAAAATAGGTTTTGAATCTTATTTCCATAAACACGACCGTGTCATACGAACGAGTTAATCAGAAACTTGTGCAGAGACCCGGTCATAAATGACCGGGTTTTTTTTGCCTGGCTTTAATGAGAGGTCGATATGAAATTTATCATTATGGTTCTCATGATTCATTTTTTAGCGGAATTGGTCATGTCGGGAATCAAATCAGAAAAAGTAAACAGAAAAAAATAATTATTTAAATAACAGTTATGTTAAACAGGATTTTTAAACGGAGGCTTGACAGACTTGATGGTCTGTTCAACGGACACTATTATGAAGTAAGGGTACTTTATACCCTGTACTTTGATACTGTGTGCAACCACACCTTTGTCGGTGAAATTGATGTTACCCGTGCCTTTGCCTATTTAAGCGAGCAACTTAAAGAGGAAGTAGTGGGGATCTATCAACACAACTATTTCAATCACGATGATAATATGGTTTACTTTAACAATACCATCTTCGTGTTGAAAGGAAAACGGATGGTGGAACTTGCCGGAAACTATTGTCAGATGCTATACACCCGTGAGAACGTAGGGTGGGCAAACAAGATGATCGGCAATTTGTCCGCATTCCGTGAAAAGCAGGATGAAAAAGTCATCGGTTTTGCGCGGCAGACCATGAATAAGAATTGATCAACGGAAGGAGAATATTTGAGGATTCTATTGCTTAAGCTCTCCTTCCTTTTCAACAAATCGGAATAACATTGAATGAATGTGGCCCGGTTTTTAAAACAGATTTTTTATGTCAAAATTGAAAATAACAGGAAAAGAATTACGTGCCCTTGGATTCCCGGAAGGGCCGGTGATTAGTATAGCCATGGATACAGTCCATCGCAATTATCGTCATGAATCAAAGGAAATGGTTTTCGAGATACTGAAGCGGGTTTTGGAGAAGCCGGAAGATTTCCGTGAAGATCCGGTTATGCGTGTTATTGCCGATCAGCTAATACCAAAAGAAAAACCCGGTGGCCCGGAAATTTCTCTGAATAAGGCCGGGGTGTCTTTTCACATCTTTGGCCAGGAACATATTGAAGAAGGGGCATTACACCAGATGTATACTGCTGCTAAATTGCCAGTGGCCGTGGCCGGTGCGTTGATGCCGGATGCCCATAGTGGTTATGGACTGCCGATTGGTGGTGTGCTCGCAACAGAAAATGCTGTGATACCTTATGGTGTGGGCGTGGATATCGGTTGCCGTATGTGCCTTAGCATATTTGATATCGATCCTGATGAACTGGAAAAAAGGGAATCATTTTTCACACGCGAACTTGGTGAAGCCACCTTGTTTGGAAGCGGCGCTCAATTTGACCGTGCGGAAGAGCATGAGGTCATGGACAATAATCTTTTTTTCGAAATGCCTTTATTGAAAAGATTGCATGGACGTGCGTGGAAACAATTGGGCACTTCGGGTTCAGGCAATCATTTCGCAGAATTCGGAATTGTGGAGATCGGGCAGCGTGATGAAGTGCTTGGCGTAGAGGCAGGGAAATATACCGGGTTGTTAACCCATTCGGGTTCGCGTGCATTGGGCGCTAATATTGCCAATCATTTCACAAAAATTGCCATTAGCAAAAGACGGTTGCCGCAGGAAGCAAAAAACCTGGCCTGGCTAAAACTGAATGAAGAGGAGGGAATTGAATACTGGATCTCGATGAACCTGGCGGGTGAGTATGCTTCAGCCTGTCACCATGTAATCCATGAAAAGATTGCGAGGCAGATCGGACGTAAACCAATACGCATGGTGGAGAACCATCACAACTTTGCCTGGAAAGAAAAGTTTGAAGGCAGGGAAGTGATCGTCCATCGTAAAGGTGCGACTCCTGCAGGAAAGGATGTGCTTGGAATCATACCCGGTTCCATGACGGCACCGGGCTTTATTGTCAAAGGTCGTGGTGAAATGAATTCAGTTAACTCCGCATCGCATGGCGCAGGACGTAAGATGAGCCGGACAAAAGCGATGGCAAGCATTACACTACAGCAAATGAAAGATGAACTGAAAAAGCATGGTGTGAAATTGCTGGGTGGCGGGGTGGATGAATCTCCATTTGCGTACAAAGATATCAGTACGGTAATGCAATGTCAGGAGGACCTGGTGGATATTGTGGGACGATTCACTCCGCGTATCGTGAAAATGGATGGTGCCAAACATAAGACCTGGAGAAAAAATGATCGTGATTTGCCGGGCGAATAATTATTAGCTGTGATTTAAATGGGTTTTACCAACGTTCAATGAAAAATGAGATAAGCTCCTTTTAATTCACCAGGCAAAAGCCCTTTCATTTTTCATTGATTGTTCCACATTGTTTGTTGGGCATTTCTCCTACGCAGCATTTTGAAAAAGCATACTTTTTCATGTGCTGCGTTTTTGCTTTTCCACGTACGACTTCAATCCTTCCAGCATTCCTTTCCAGTTTTTTTCCGCATGCAACTTCGCATCAGCAGTTTTATTTTTGTCTTGTTCCAGCAATACTTCAGTTTTCCCATTTTGTTCAGAAAGGGAAATTTTTACAGAATGATAGTTGGCGGGCAGGTCTGGTTCCCCTGACATGGGGCTGAAATGGGAATACTTCAGCGTTTTATTGGGACGAACTTCAAGTATTTTGCCTTTATCTTCATACTTCCGGCCTTCCCATTCACCGGTCCATCTGATGTCACTCCCTTCTTTGAAATCCGAGGTAACCGTTGTCCCAAACATATATTCCTTAATGATAGTAGGGGTGACCAGTGCCTTCCAGACTGTTTCTATATCGGCTTCGATGGTGGTCGCCGCCCTGGCGATATAATCCTTTTCATCCATAGATACAGGTTTGAGTTAATGACTCGCTGCAATAGTCAGGCCATCGGCAAAAATTTTTCATAGTACTTTCTCCATGAAATAGGCATCCGGAACAAAATTTTCATTGTAACGGTCAATTTCATAAAAGCCTAACGCTTTATAAAGGGCGTTAGCTTTCTCCATGGCGGACTTGCTATTATCCAGTCTCATTTTGGTGAAACCAAGATGTTTTGCTTCATCCAGGGCCTTTTCAACCAGTAACTTACCCATACCAGTGCCCCTTGCTTCCGGACGAACGTAGAGTCTTTTCATTTCACAGGTGTAATTGTCCAATTTTCTGACAGCAACCGTTCCTGCCAGAAAATGATCGAAATAGGCCATCAGGCAAATACCATCAGGCGGCTGATATCCCTGTGGCATTGATTCAATTTCAGTGAAGAAATTTTTAGAACTAAAGTATGGTTTTAAGAGAGGGTGTTCACCAATAATTTGAACATATTCGCGGTGAAGATTTCTGCACTCCTGCCACTGCTTTTCATTGGTAGGTACTATTATTTCAAAAGCCATAACTATGTTAGTTATTTAAACAAGTTGCCCGGTATCCTGGTTCCCGAAGGTATTGGTGATAGAACGGGAAGCATTGTAAAAAAGGGAACTCATCTCTAGAATATATTTTAACGCAATTTAAAGATTATTTTGTACTGATCGGTACAATATTTATATATTTGTGATAAAAATGGCAGGAAGACCGAAAATATATGATGAAACGGATGCGATTCGCAAGGCGACTGCCATATTTTGGAAGAAGGGGTATGAAGCGTCATCAACCGGGGACTTGCTGGCTGCAATGGGGATAGGGAAGGGCAGTTTTTATTTACATTTTAAAGACGGGAAAAGAGAATTATTTAGACGCTCCCTCGATCTGTTCTCTGTCGAGGCAATGAAGCGATTTAATGACAGATTATCCGGCGCAGATGATGAGATAAAGTTTTTGAAAGAATATTTCATGTCATTTGCAGACAGCACTGCCGAACAAAGACAAAAGGGATGTTATCTTGGAAATGCCATTGTCGAAATGTCAAATATAGATCCCAGGCTCAGGGCTCATGCTGCGGCGCTGATGGACCGGTTGGAGCAGGCATTCAGGAATATTATTGAGAAAGCACAAACCTCAAACAGGATAAAGAACCGCACGGATGCCAGGTTGCTGGCCAAATACCTGGTCAACTTAAGAAATGGAATATTCGTTACAATGCGGTCAGAGAATAATAAAGAAGACTTGAAGGCTTTGATAAAACAGGGCCTTGAAATAATACAATAATTTTTTTTATACAATATTGTACTGAACGGTACAAAATAAAAACCTATATTATGAATTTACAAACTGCAATCAGCTGGCGATATGCCACAAAAAGAATGAATCGAAGAAAGGTTGACCAGGCTCAACTAAATCAAATTATGGAAGCCATCCGGCTTTCGC
>JAEYOL010000306.1 GCA_023411775.1 Bacteroidota bacterium
ATTCCATCCTCTCAAATAGTAACCACCGAAGGTCCTGTAGTAAACCGGGTAAGTGGAAATAGTTCCGGGCGTGTAGCTCACGTCTTTGTCCACGTCGACCAGTCGCATCGTGACGGCGCCATCAAAACCATCCTGCTTTAGTATGTCGCGAATGTCTTCCTCTTTCATTGATTTTACATCGCCCGTAAAATAGCTATAAGATGTAACTGCTTTCCCGTTTAATAGCGATGCCATTTTATCCTCCGCGGCGCGGCGATTGGGTTCATCGCGTAGTAATGCAGCTACAAGCACTTTATTTAATTTTTCGAGAGAAACCTGGGTGTCCGGATCTTTCCAGGTTTTTACAATCCGCGAAGAATTGCAGGACATAATGAAAGAAAACCCCATGCTTAAAAAAATAAATCCTGTTCGTACCATAGGTATTAAGTTTAAAGGTTACTTTTCTTTTGTTTTTAGGAGAAATAAGCTCAATGCAATAAGCAGTATCCCACCGGGAATAATCAAGGAGTGTAAATCATGTGTACCACCGCCGATCTTTTTCTCCACAAGGCTTGCCAGCCAGCTTACAACAAGCGTGGTAAGGATCGCTTCCCATAATATGATCTTTAGTTGCGTAAAATTTTTTACCCTCAGCCATTCAGGCAGGCTGACCTGCATAGGCGTCTCTCCATTATGGAAGAGAATAAAAAAGCCAAGCGCCATCACAAAGAATACGATGGCCACAAGGAAGGCATCGACGGCATGCAAAAGGCCAATAGCCATTAAGGAGGTAGTATGACCACCGCCCTGTACAAGATGGACAAAAACCATCACGAAGTCATAAACTCCCAGACCTGTCAATACAATACCCGCAGCAAAGACCAGCCACGCGATAACGGCAATGATGATCCTAAGCGCTCCTGCGATTGTTTTCATAATTTTATTTGATCTACATTACCTTATTTGTCTGGGCCATTTCCCTGTAAAACATGGCACTTGCTTTTGGTTTGCGCGCCTGCGTTTTAAAATCGACATACACAAGCCCGAAACGGTTACCGAAACCGGCAGTCCACTCCAGGTTGTCCATTGCGCTCCAATAGAAATAGCCATTCACGGGTACTCCGTCGGCCGCAGCCCGCTGGAGTTGCGTCAGATGTGCCCGTACATACATGATGCGGTCGGTGTCATAGATATTGCCATCATCGGCGATCACTTCATCTCCGGCGCACCCATTCTCAGTGATGAAGATCTCCTTCGCACCCCAGAGCGACTGGACGAACTTCGGTGCCCAGTACAGGCATTCGGGACTTATTGGAAAATTGTTGATCGCGGCTTTGGCGTGTCCCTTGGCGAAAGGAACCACGCGCCAGCCGGGCGCCTGCTCTGAAGCCACCACATAATAGATGGGGCAATAAACATTGATGCCGACAAAGTCGAGCGGCGAGCCAATGATCTTTAGATCTTCATCGGTAAACTTTGGCGCATCTGCGCCTGCATTCTTTAGGTAGTCGTCTGTATACTTCCCTTCTAGCATAACCGTGAGAAAAGGTGCGTTGTTTTCACGGGTCGCTGCCTGAGCAGCTTTAATATGTTCAGGCCCATCAATCAGGGGCACGGCAGTCTCAATATTTTCTGCCGGCCCAACCTTGGTGCCTGTTTTTCCATTCGCCCTGATTGCCTGCACTGCCAGGCCATGAGCGAGTACTGTATGATGCCGAACCTGGTTGACTTCACCGGGTGACAACATCAACCCTGGCGCGAGATGCACGGTCCTCGTCCCGGTCGGGCTGCCGGGAGAAGGGACTGCAAACCCCTTGTAACCGGCTTCGGTGAACGATCGGAATTCGTTGATGGTAAAGAAATGTCGTACGCGGTCGGAAAGTTTTTCCGCGACATAAGCTGCATAGTCACCAAATGCCTTGGCCGTATCGCGCGATTGCCAGCCTTTATACTTATCCTCCAGCGCCTGTGGCAAATCCTAGTGATAAAGTGTAGCGAACGGCTCGATGCCCGCGGATTTCAATTCATCCACGAGTCGGTTGTAAAAGTCGATGCCTTTCTGATTCGGCTTGCCGGTTCCGTCGGGAAAGATGCGTGGCCAGCAGATCGAGAAACGATAAGCGTTGGCACCGATCTCGTTTTTCATCAATGCAACGTCTTCCTTGTATCGATGATAATGATCGTTGGCGACATCACCGGTGTCGCCGTTTTTAATATTGCCGGGCGTATGCGCATAGGTGTCCCAAATTGACAGACCCTTACCATCTTCATTCCAGGCTCCCTCGATCTGGTAAGCTGAAGTGGCGACACCCCAGTAAAAACCTTTTGGAAAGGAGCGGCTCTCCCCTGTTTGCGCGCCAGCAATTTTTTCAGTTGAATTATTATCCTCTTTTGGATCGGTCGTATTACAACCTAGTAAAGATGTCATGGGTATTGCGGCACCCGTGATCCCGGCGAGTTTCACAAACTGGCGACGGTTAAGTTGGTTTTTTGACATGGCCTTTGTTTTACTTTATATAAAATGATTTTCGATCTTACCGGGCGCGATACGCGTACGCTGAAAGAAATGAGTAGAGATACATACCACTCAATGAAGTAAATTGTTATAAATGTCAACAGGCGAGAAGAACGAATTTCTGTTTTGGACTTTATGTAGAGATTACAAGCGGATAAAAAAATATCTGCCGGTAATAACGAGACAGCAATTGTCAATTTTTTCATACATAAGTCTTTAAACCGCTTATGTAAAGGCATCCTTGAAACGCCTGTTCTTCTATGACCGGATCAAAAATTTAATCATGTACGGATTATCCGTATTAGGATAGAGTACGAGTTCGAAGCCTGGAGTAGTAAATTAAATCCGTGTGATTAGTCCGATTTGCGTAGAGATATAAAAGCCGAAATAAATTTACAAATTTTTATAATTTCGAAACAAGTTTTGCTTTTTTAAGAAAAATATTTGTAATCGAAAACTGAATAAGTGTTTACACTTAAATGAGATGGCAGAGATTTAATTGAAAGGATTTATATATTGTCACTTAGTCTTACCGCCGATTATGATCGTGCCGCATTTATTATTGTGTAGTCTTACCCTCTTTATTTCTCGCTTAGGGTTTGAACTAATTCTTTGACCTTTTTCCCAAGCATGTCCCTCACCTCTCTAAACTGATCCGGTTCCATATCCCTGGGATCGGGGATTTGCCAATCAATAAATTGTTTTGCGGGCATCCAGGGACAGGCATCTCCGCATCCCATGGTAATGACGGCGTCGAATGGTGCGTATGGCTGAACTTCTTTGAGGCTTTTCGAATGCTGGGTAGATAAATCATAGCCTAATTCCGCCATGGCCTCCAGCGCTTTCGGGTTGATCCTGCCGGAAGGTCTGGAACCGGCACTATGCGCTTCAATATGGTCTCCGGCATATATCGTTTCAAACGCCTGTGCCATCTGGCTTCTGTTGGCGTTTTCAATACAGACAAATAACAGCTTCTTTTTATCTTTCATAATTTCTATTGCATCAGTACCGCTGAAGCAGGGCATACATGGCTAAACTCTGATGATTGTTTTAGTGACTCGGGTGCTCCTTCCCTGGTAATCTGCTCATATCCTTTTTTGGTGAAATAATCTTTTGCCGTTTCGGTCAAAAGATAAATGTTTGCTAATCTCAAATCTCTGCCTGTTCTCTCAACCTGGTCCACCAATGCTGCTGCAATTTTCATTTCCCGGTACTCCGGCTTTACTACCAAAGAGCGAAGCAGCCCATTGCGACCGTAGGTTTCCAGTCCGACTACCCCGACTACAAAACCATTATCCAAAGCGGTATAAAAATTTTGCAGTCCGTTAGTCAAATCTTCGACTGGTAAACCTGCAGATTGCAACAGGCGTATGATTGCTTCACGGTACTCCAGGCTGGCCGGAATGATATCAATTTGGTTCAACATGCTATGAAGATACAACTAACAACACGCACTCCCCGGCTCACAGCAGTTGCGCTCATCCTTAGCTGGTTTTTCGGCATAAACTGTTATGCTCCTGATTTTGCTGTGGCTGGATTTGAATTGCGCAATTTCGTCCTCGGATAGATAGTTTGCGAGCATTTCATCCGGCAGGATAATATCCTTTTCCTTCTGCACAACAACATTAGAAAAGCCTGCTTCATGGATGATGCCAAGGTATTCCCCTTTTTGTATGGCACCTGCTACGCATCCGGCGTACAATTCAGCCACCTGTTTCCATTTTTCTGGTAGCACTCCTTCCAGCACGATATCAGAAATGGAGAAATGTCCCCCGGGTTTCAAGACTCGGTGAATTTCGCTGAATACCTTATGCTTGTTGGGTACCAGGTTTAAAACACAATTGCTCACCACAACATCTGCTTTGTTGCTGGTTAGTGGAATGTCCTCAATATCACCCTGCCTGAATTCAATATTATTAAATCCCAGTTTTTCAGCATTAGTCCTGGCTTTTTGGATCATTTCAGGCGTGAAGTCGATACCAATAACTTTACCGGATCCACCAACAATTTTCCTGGCGACGAATGCATCATTACCGGCGCCGCTGCCCAGGTCTACGACGGTATCACCTTCTTTCATTTTGGCAAATTCGGTGGGAAGCCCACAACCCAGTCCCAGGTCAGCGTCGGGGTTATATCCCTCCAGGTGGCTGTACTCGTCAGCCATAACACTGTAGGCGTCGTCATCACCGCAGCATGCCGTAGCGCCGCAACAGGATGAAGCATTTTGGGTTTTTGACTGACTGGCAATCGCTCCATATTTTTCTTTTACCAGTTCCTTCACTTGTTCTGATGTTTTCATTTTTCTAAAGTTTAATTGTTATATTGCATTATTACGATTAATGAAAGCAAAAAAAATCAACAACAGTTATTATCAGTGTAAGCCGCGAAAAAACTCTCAAAGCTGGTCTTATATTGATTCCAGACCTTAGGGTCTATACAATAGCAAACACTGGTCCCTTCAATGGTGCCATGGATCAAACCGGCATTCTTCAGTTCTTTGAGGTGTTGCGAAATAGTAGCCTGGGCCAGGCCCAACTCATCCACCAGGTCGCCGCAAATACAGGCATTGGCTTTGATCAGGTGCTGGATGATCGCGATCCGCGCGGGATGCGCCAGTGCCTTCATCATCCTGGCCAGCTTATTTTGCTTTTCCGAAAAAATCTCTGTTCTTGTTAATCCCATATCTATCGCAATATTACGATATAATTAATTCCCGCCAAATTTTTTTTCATTGGAAGAAAATTTGGCTTTTTTATTTGAGATCGAAAACAAGGAGTAGGTAAACTCAATACAAAAGTCGAACTTGGTGTGCAGTGCCGGACAAGTCTTAACTGCGTACACCTCACGCAAGCCGGCACAGGGTTTTTGAGAGGACTCACCGTACCAGGCTGGTAAAAAATCAATACATACATACATATGAACTATAGGATATTCACCGCCTGCATACTGTTCCCATTAGGGTTAACGGCCCAAAACTGTGTCACAGAATCATTGCTTCAAAAACCAGGCACCTGGAAAACCGGCATGAAAGGGTCGCAACATGGCAGTGCCGCGGATCTTGCAAGAGAAATGAAAGTGGTGGCAGCCATTCATGAGATGATACAATCAAAATATAAGCCTGCTGCTGTGGAAGCTAATTATCATGGTTCTTATGAAGCCGACCAGGACGCACCGTCGAATAACTATCTGTACAGCATTATTCCACTGAATTATTACTGCGATGGAAGTAATCTAAAAACCCAACACGAAACTTCCACTTACTTTTCGATCGGCGCCAATTTTATCGATGCCAGGATCTTTGAAACGCTGGATTTCAAAGACGTTTGGTCTGGCACAGGTTTTCACTTTATACATGACATGCCGGTGGAAAAAGACGGGTATTTATATTTCCCGGAAAAGGATGCGGGCCTTGGCCTTGGCATGACTGGGAAGACGCATGCCTGGCTTATTACTTACCCGGGTAAACTCCCGTTTGCCTATGTCACAAAAAAAGAATTCCTGCAGGCACAAAAAACAATACTGGCAAATGCACAACGCGGGGCGGAATCGGGATTCAGGGATGTGCTCAGCAGGATCGAAATTGAAAAGGGATTCAGGGAAAAAGAATACAAGAACGACCCTGAGAAACTGAAGCAATACATGAAAATGGATTATAACGAGACTAAAGCGAGATATGAAAAATCAGTGGCTGATAACACTAAAAGTTTTAAACCAGCATTCGACAAAATTGAGTCACAGTTGAAAATGCCGGAACAGGAACTGAACCGCCAGGCTATCGTAAAACAGGACCCCAACGATCATCTTAGTTATCTATTTACTGACGACGACGATCCCATGGGCCTCGTGCTGATCAAACCAAACCGTGGATATTTCAACCCGAAACTGCCAAGGTCGTCGCCCCAATTCTTTTACATTTCTGTAAGGGGTAATCACAAGGAAGAGATCGCAGCAAAATTTATGAAGGAAATCATCCAGGCTATTGATTTTGCCAAATTGAAAACATGCTGGGGAAATAAACCCTGGCGATTAAATCTTTTATATGAAAAAGATCATCATTTTCTACCTGGCCGCTATCCATGTCATTACATGTTGTGCCCAGAACAAAACATTTGACCTGGTAGAATATAAAATACCCCGGGACACCCTCGGAAAAAACTGGACAGAAGAGATAAAGGACAATACTGCCAGTTATTCCATGGTCAATAATAAAACGGGCAGCTGGTGCCGGATCTGGGTCGTAAAAAGTACCATCAGCAAAGGAAATATTGACGCCGATTTTGAAAACGAATGGCGGGAACTCGTTGTAAAAAATTATCACCCGGCCACGGCGCCGCAACTTAATGAGACAGCCGAGTCGGATGGCTGGAAGATAAAGGCTGGGACGGCGTTATTTAAATTTAATAAACAAGATGCCAGCGTCATACTTACCACGGCAAGTGGTTTTGAAAGATGTATCAGCATTCTCGTTACCACCAACAGCCAGGAATACCTCAACAATATCCAGGGTTTTTTTGAATCGGTACAGCTAAAGAAACTCGCAGGCCAGGTGCAAAACACCAGCAAAACTGTCGTACAGTCGCGGTCAACGAGTGCCAGGGCAGATGGCTTCCAGTTTACCATTTCCCAATTTGATGACGGTTGGACCAGCACCGTGAAGGAAGACTGGGTGGAAGTAACCAAAGGGAATATTAAGGTGTTACTACATTATCCAAAGGAAGGAACCGTTTTTCCAGCCGACCCGGAACCGTTGACCAACGCTGCCTGGAATATTCTCATAGCACCACGTTACAAAAATCTAAAAAACTACCGCACAACTTATATCTCAACGTATACCCGACCATTGCTGGGTATGGGTAGTGCCACGGAAAACACCAGCGGCCGTGAAGCTTTTGTTTTACTCTTTCGACAGGGTGAGGGATGGATTGAATTTATCACACCCGACAAAAAAACTTTTATACAGGAATATAAGTTTGATCCCGAAACAGTTCAATGGGATACCGATAGTGAACTGATGAAGCCGCTGGCAAATATGAGCGGATACAACCGGTTTGCCATAGCTGCATCCGACCTTAAAGGCAAATGGACCAGTGATTTTACCGGTATTCAACAATTGTATCATGTCTACACGGGCAATTATGCGGGCATGAATATGCATCAGAGCAATATCATCTTTGATTTCAAAGAAGGCAATAAATACTACTGGAAACTGCTTGCAGTCAATGGCATGGTCGGTAATATGAAATATGACCAGGCGGAGTCTACTGGCGTGGTGAGCGTACCTTATTACTGGCAATTGAAATGTTCGAATATTGAAAAAGGCGCTAAACTCTTTCATGCTTTCTGGTCCTGCATAAAAGGGGGCCGTATTTTGAACCTGCTTGATGCGGAATACCCGGGTTCAGGGATCTATACGCAATTCGGGCTGGCTAAATAAGAATTTCTACACTGTACTAATTTATTTTTTCCCATAAAACTTCCAGCTGGTCTTATGTCCGGGAGTTAATGGCTGATCGGTAAGGATCGCCCTGACCATTTCCACGGGCATATTGTTCTCCCGCAGGATGGTATCATGAAATTGTTTGATCGGCATTTTGCCAGTATCTACAAGTTCTTTTTTGAGAGCATAGAACTGTAAGGCGCCCATCATATATGCCATCTGGTACAGCGGACCGTAGCGACCGGTAAACGACCGGCGTACTTCGCCTTCCGCATTCGCCCTTTCATGTCCTACCCTGTCGACAAGAAAGTCGATACATTGCTGCGGTGTCCATTTGCCCAAATGATAATTCAGGGAGAAAATGATACGGGCGCAACGATGCATACGCCAGAACAACATGCCTACTTTATCTTCAGGTGATTTTGGGAAATTCATATCCCACAATACCATTTCCCAATACAGGGCCCATCCTTCCGACCAGAATGGGGTATAAAAGCGGCGATATGATTTGTAACGGGCGTTCATAAATTGCTGTAAGCGGTGACCTGCAATTAATTCATGATGAAGCACAGCACGGGAGAAATGCGGGTTGTTGCCACGCAGGCTCATCTCCTTTGCATCCTGGTCCATGGTATTGGTAGGATAAGCGATCAGTAATGACTCACCACCCAGGAAAAAAGGCGCGACCAATTGTCTTTCGGGAGAGAGCATGTTCATACGCCAGGTCTCTTCTGCCAATGGTGGAATAGTGAGCAGGTCGTGTTGCTTTAAAAAAGAAACCGATTCCGTATACAACTCCATCATTTTCTCTGGCTGACGTCCTGCGGGCAAATAAGTATTCTTTACTTTCTCCAGCGCTTTTTTCCAATCATCGCCAAAACCCATTTCGCGTGACACTTTCAACATCTCAGCATCGCACCAGGCAAATTCTTTATTGGCAATATCAACCAGTTCCTCAGGCGTGTACGGGATCATCTCAAACCGCAATTGACGTATGATCTCTTCCCGTCCAATGGGATTACCGATAATGCCGGATCCATCGTCCTTTGCCATCGCGTCTTTTGAAACTTTTTCTTTCAGTTGGGTGGCATAAGCCGCGAGTGACGCATCCAGTTTTTTATATGGTTTCTCCATCCACCAGGTAAAGGAAGGATCGTAGCCGTAGTAAAAATCATAAACGCTTTTCAGCGCCGCCTGTAATCCTTTTACTGTTCCTTCGGCACGTTCGGCCAGATTTTTGGGAAGGTCTTTATCGTTCTTCAAAGATTTGGATAAACGGGCGACTTGTTCGTTGACATCGTCTAAGAGTGATGCGGTTTGCTGGGAGTTTAAAAACGCACCCCTTCTGCGCAGTCTTTCCAACTGGTATATAGAGTCGGCAAATGGAATGTATTTGCTGACCTGGTCAAATTCTTTTTTCTCATTATTTAACTCATAAATCTCGTCCTCGAGGTTACGTTTAAATAAAACATAGTCCACGCGGTCGCTGGTGGGCATTTTATTAAAATCCAGTTGCTGCAATTTATCCAGGTATTCCTCCTGTAGTTTTTTCAAACGCTCCCGGCGCTCGGGGCTGTTGCCTATCAGATAAAACCGCGATAGACTGCCGCGGTCTTCCTCGTAATCGGACATCAGGGGATGAACGGAACTTGTGTAATAATAATTGTAGATCTCAGCAGGCTGAGCGTGAATATGTGTCGTAAAAAAATAAAAGGTTACTACTAAAAACAGAATCTTTTTCGAGAGTTGCATGAGAATTAGCTTGTAGGGTTGTTTAAGAGTTGGCCCGCTAAGATAATTCTCAATTAAATGCAGAGAGTATTTTACTGCGTAAAAAATGGGATCACCAGGAATAATGAAGAAACGAAGAACATGGAATCATAAATCCGTGCGCAGCGTGCAAGACCCTGTACCGACCACACCAAATCGACATGGATTGAAAATCCTAAAACATCTTACAGAAGAAACCCAGGACTTTGTGTAGACAATCCTGTGACCAGGGTGTAAATCCTTTTTACTCCTGACCACTTCGAACTGAATCTTCCGGACCTTCACTACGAGCCCCAGGTGCAGTATTTCTGCGCAATTCATATCCCTATTAAGTCAGAAACAGTATCCTACTTAGAAATTACCATCCTCGCAGTTTTAGAATGAATCATGTGCCCCGATGTGACCACCATTTTATAATAATATATACCGTTAGCCAACCCTTTAGAAGAAATATTTATGCTATACCGCCCGTGTTTCCTGAAACCGGAGACCAATGAACGTCGCTCCCTGCCTGCTATATCAAAAAGCCTGATGCGCACATGTCCGTCAAACGGCATCTCATATACAATTTCCGTCGCATGGGCAAATGGGTTGGGATAGTTGAAGAGTTTAAGATCCCGCGAATGATGATCACTCTTTCCATCTTTATCTTTCACGATTATTTTTTCCTCGC
>JAEYOL010000325.1 GCA_023411775.1 Bacteroidota bacterium
TCATCTCCCACGTTATTCCAACACAATCGGCAATGATTAAAAACAAATCGTTTGAATTACATCGGACAATTCATTTCTCACCGCCTTCCCCCTTACCAACATAGTCAAAAATTTATTTCATATTCTCACCGCCTTCCCGTCTCCCCGGCCAAACTCAAAAGCCTGCTATGTAATGCAAGTACCTGCGGAATGAGCAATTGCTGTTCGTCGTTAACCAATACGGAATCGCAGAGTTTCATTTTTATATTCTCATCAAGCTGCCGGCTCATGCGTTGCGCCACTTCTTCACGTGAGATGCCATCCCGCTGCATGATACGTTGTACACGAAGGGGCAGGGGGCTGTACACCCCGATCACGTGATCAAGGAATTCAACCGATCCGCTTTCAAATATTAAAGCTGCTTCTTTGATAGTATAAGCTGTATTCTGTCTTTTCATCCATTCATTTGCATCCCGAATGGTCGCAGGGTGCGTGATCGCATTCAGTTTTTCAAGCTGATCTTTATCATTAAATACGATAGAGGAAATATAAGAACGGTTAAGCCTGCCATCTTTGTAGCTCCCGTGACCAAAATGAGCGATGATCTCTTTCTTTAATTCTTCATCCTCATTCATCAGTCGCTTTGCAGCTGTGTCTGCATAATAAACAGGAATGCCCAGCACTTCAAATATCCTGGCTACTGTAGTTTTACCGCTGCCGATACCGCCGGTTATTCCAACTCTTAACATATACTGCAATAAAAAATTCCAAATTCCGGGCATTATTCGATGCCAGGGATCTGGAATTTACTATTAGTTGTTCAAATTTCATTTCTTTTCACCAGTAGCAGGCTTATTCAGGGCTGCTGTCCAGTCCATGCTGATCGCTGATTTTTCAATTTTCAGATAGCTTCCGGGATTGATCTCGATGCTAAGTGTTCCATCCTCGTTTACCTTGTTTATTACGCCATGAATTCCGGCAATGGTCACGACTTTATCACCTTTCTGCAGGTCTTCGATAAACTTCTTTTGGTTCTTGGCTCTTTTCGCCTGCGGGCGAATAAAGAACAGCCAGAAAACAAGGATCATTAATCCCAAAAATATAAACTGGAAGCCGCCCATTCCGCCAGGCTGGGCAGTTTGTAAAAAATACATGTGGTTCATTCTTTTCTTTTTTTATTATTCTGTGATGTCTACTTTGAAACTGAGTATTGTTACGCTTTCGGGGCTTGTATTAGCCGTTACATGAACGTCTTTTTGTGTGACACCCGCCGGGCGGCCCCTGCTGTCAAATATAGCGCGGATCACACCTTCTTCTCCCGGAGCGATAGGTTTTTCGGGTTTTTCGGGTACGGTACAACCACAACTAGCTGAAACATTTGCGATCACCAGGTTTTTATCGCCGGAATTCTTAAAACGATAGCTTACTTCAACCACCTGGCCTTCTTTTACTTTTCCGAGGTTTTGCATGGTCGAATCGATCCATTGAATGCTCGTGAAATTGGCCGAATCTTTTGTAGCTAATTCCTTTTCTTCCTGCGTCAATGACCCGCTATTTTGATCTGCCGACTGGCAGGCAAACAATCCTGCTGCCAGCAGTGCAAATAGGATTTTTTTCATAGTTCGAAAATTTGAGAATTGCAAATGTAAAGGTTAGTTGAATGGTGTACAAGTTAAAAAAACGGGGAAATGCTGTTTTATCAACTCTTCAGCTTGTCAGCTTTTTTGTATTGCGTTTTCTGCATGGTGCCCTGCTGCACCAGCTCCTTATGTATATTATCGAGAATACCATTTACAAACTGGCCACTTTGAACGGTACTATAGTCCTTTGCCAGGTCAATATACTCGTTGATCGTAACCTTGGGCGGTATTGTTTCGAAATACAGGAACTCTGCGAGACCCATTTTCATCAGCAGCATATCCAGCACCGCGATACGCTCGGGATCCCAGTTCTTTAGCTTGGGTGTAATGATGCCTTGCAGGTGATCAGCTTTATCCAGCACGGTTTGCAGGAGGCTTTTTGCAAATTGTTCCTTATCGGCGCTTAACAGTTCCCTGAAATTGAAAGAGCCCGGTTTTTGAATATAGCCCGCGAGGATCTGCACGACCATTTCCCCGTCATCATTCCAGTCTGAAAAATTTTCTTCCATGTGTGATACAAATACCTCGTTGGCGAGCATCATGTCGTTGAGAATAAACTCCATGATCTTTTTCTCTTCCGACTTTTCCCTGGAAGGGGTGGTGATATAATTTTTATAAGTCGGTGTTTCTACCAGTTCCAGGTAGATCTTCCGGATCAGCTCTATGGAATCACCCTGCGACTGCCTTAATATATGCTGTGGCTTTTCAAGCCCGAATTGCTCTTTTACCGACTCATCTTCCAGGATTTTCCAAAGCACTTCATTACCGGCAATCTTAGTATTTACATTGAGATCTTCTGCTGTGGGCAGGTGCTTGCTGGCCCGTTTATGGGCTTCCGTTTCGGCGTACCGGGCAATTTCGGTAAGAAACCAGGTGAGATAAACCAGTAGGGACCTGGTCTGGTTAAAATGGTTCTGTAGTATCTTCTGAGGCTCCCCGGGTTTCAATAGATCCTCAAGGGTTTCTACGGTGTAGAGCGTCTGCATCACTTTTACCCGGATATTTCTTCTACTGATCATTGCTGTAAGAACTATTTGAGGCTGCGAAGATAAGGGATTTGGCCAGCAGTGGGGAAAGGGCGGATGGTGGTAATCAAAAAAAATCTTATCTTTTGTTTTCCCCGAATGCAACAGAATCAGAATTTTGTAAGGAACTTTATATTTCCGGGGACCGACATATGAAAATACAGGCTATTTCAGATAATATTTCAGGTTACCAGTTGTTAGAGGCTTTACCAGCAGCTATTTATACCTGCGATGCACTTGGTTTTATCCAGGTATTTAACGCTGCCGCTGTTGAGTTGTGGGGAATGAAACCCCGTCCCGGCGTGGATAAATGGTGTGGCTCTTGGAAATTGTTCAAGCCAGATGGCAGCCCGCTTCCTTATAGTGAATGTCCGATGGCGAGGGCTTTGCAGGAAGGTGTCGCGATCGAAGGGGAGGAGATTATAGTAGAAAAGCCAAATGGTGAAAGACGTTTTATTCGGCCTTACCCGAGGCCGATCTTTGACGATTTAGGAAATGTTAGCGGCGCAGTTAATATGCTTATAGATATTACAGCATCCAAGCGGATGGAAAATGATATGGCGCACTTTGCGGCGATTGTGCAATCGTCTGAAGATGCTATTATCAGTAAAAACCTCGACGGAATTGTCACTAGTTGGAACCCGGCGGCAGAAAAGATGTTCGGATATACTGCGGAGGAAATGATCGGACAGCCAATCATACGCCTGATTCCTCCTGACCGGCTGAATGAAGAAGTTTATATAATTAACCGGATATCTTCAGGTGAAAGGGTGGAGCATTTTACAACCCTGCGTCAAACCAAAGACCGTCGGCTGATAGATATTTCTCTTACCATTTCGCCCATCAAAGATTCCCGGGGACGGATAATAGGCGCGTCCAAGATCGCAAGGGATATCACTAAAGGTAAAATTGAGGAACAAAGGC
>JAEYOL010000333.1 GCA_023411775.1 Bacteroidota bacterium
ATCGACAAAGTGATTTTGCTGGCTAACGAAAGCAATGTTTCCATGTGGGAAATATTGGAAAATGCCGCGAAGTTTGGTTTCAGGGCCGGTACCCTGCAAGCCATAGAGGAATTTGTAACGATGATCAAAAGTTTTACAAGTATGCTGAAAACAAAGAACGCATACGAAGTAGCTTTTCATGTGGGCAAACAAACCAATATCGTAAAGGAACTTTTCAACGATAAAAGTGCGGAAGGCGTACAGCGATACGAACATATACAGGAACTATTGAACAGTATCAAAGAATGGGTGGACGATACAGAAAACCGGTCCCGTATCGATGAAGACGGGATACTACTGGAAGAAGGTACACAAAACGGTGAAGGGGCTGTAAGCCTGGGATCTTACCTGCAACAAATCACGTTGCTTACTGATGCCGATGAAAAAGATCCCAATGCGGATACGGTGAAGCTGATGACCATTCACGCCGCAAAAGGACTGGAGTTTAGCTGCGTATTTGCCGCAGGCCTGGAAGAA
The DNA here is from genome assembly GCA_023411775.1 of Bacteroidota bacterium. Lineage (GTDB taxonomy): Bacteria > Bacteroidota > Bacteroidia > Chitinophagales > Chitinophagaceae > Terrimonas_B. Next base: position 517 of record JAEYOL010000333.1, read on the forward strand.
ATGCTTTTCCCCAATGCGATGAGCATTAATACAAGGGAAGAACTGGAAGAAGAAAGAAGACTGTTTTACGTAGTCATCACCCGCGCCAAATCAAAGTTGTGGATCACATATGCCAATACACGTTACAAGTTTGGATCGCTGGTACAAAATGAGCCCAGTCGCTTTATTGCCGAACTACCCGAACAGTTTCTCGACAGGAGTTTCGCAGGTGGCGGCACACGCAACCAGGGTGCGAGCGGCTGGGGACGCTCAAGCGCTTATGAAAGAATGAATGGCGGTTGGGGTGCTGCCCAGCAGGCGGAAAAACAATATGGCCCGCCACCATCGCAACGTAAAAAGGAAACACCCTCCTACCTGGCTCCCAAGAGTCCATATCCCAAAGTAGTGGAGCATAAACCATCACCCGATTTTGTAGCCAGCGATACTTCCAATCTGCAGGCAGGGCAAAAAGTGGAACACCAGAAATTTGGTTTTGGTGAAGTGATCAAAATGGAAGGCGCGGCACATAATCCGATTGCCACTGTAAAATTTGAGCATAACGGTGAAAAAAAGATCATGCTTAACTACGCCAAGCTGAGGATTATTGAATAAGGCCAACAGGTTGTAGTGTTTGATCTATAACCAATATTGCTGTTCGGCCGGGTTTAATCACCGCTCGTCCCATTAAACCAATAATAAAAAATTGATTTTTGATCTTCGTGGCATGCTGATCAGATTTTTCTATACCTGTATGTTGTGCATGCTGACAATTTTCGCTCATGCACAAACCTTAAGAATTGCTACTTATCAATATGCGGATAATAACAGGATTAAAAATATTCAACCCTTTGCCGATCTTTTAAAGGCAAAACACGGGATGGATACAGAGGTAAAAAGTTATCCCACTATCCACGATATGATCGCCGGCATTCAGAACAATGAAGTGGATATCGCCTTTATCAACACCTTTGGATATTTCCTGCTTGAAACCTCGGAAAAAGATTATCCCATGATTGCCGGCTATACCCTGGCGGTGAAAAGTGATGCGGTAGATAATTATAAGACCGCTATCATTACCACGGCCGGATCAGATTTAAAAAATCTGGAGGATATAGGTAAAACCGCCAGCCAGTCTAGATTGATGCTGGTGGCGACAGGCTCTACTTCGGGCAACCTGGTACCACGTCTTGCTTTTAGTCATATAGGCCTGGCGGATTGTGAGAAGAATTTCAAATCCGTGGGATACGCAGGCAATCATAACCTGGCGATCCAGTCTATCGTAAACCAGGAGGCCGATATCGCAGCCATGGGCTTTACTGAATATGAAAAAATAACACGTAACCCCGTGATGGCGGCGAAACTGAAATTAATCTGGCGCTCTCCCGAAATTCCCCTGGGCCCGGTATTGTTACACAATGCACTTCACCATTCAACCCGTTCAGAAATTGAAAAGGCTTTACAGTCATTGCATATAGAAAATAAACTGGTCCTGGAATCTATTAAAGAAGGTTGGAGTGAAGCTAAATATGCGTCCCACTATATCACTATAAACGATTCTTTTTACGATAGCTTTAGAAAGAAATTGGGAAAAGATAAAGACCTGCAAAGGATACTGAAGCAATTCGCCAACTAAGTTCAACCCAGTACCTTCATCACCTCATTCCTGTATAATTTCCCGATAGGGACTTCGGCCTTATCAACCTCGATCAGTTCTGAAGTAAAGGTTCGCACTTTATCCAGGGACACAATAAAAGACCGGTGCGTGCGGACAAAGCTCTTTTCCGGCAACATGGCCTCAACCGAACTGATCGATTGTTTGGTGATGACCAGGCCATTGGTGGTGTACACTTTTACATAGTCCTTCATGCTTTCGATATAGTTGATGTCATGCAACATCACCTTTACCATTTTGCGATCCGAACGAAAGAACACGAACGGCTCAGTTTTCTTTTCCTCCGGTGATATTTCCGTTTTTTGTCCAGGCCCCAGACAGGCTTTATTTACAGCCTTCAAAAATCGCTCGAACGTGATCGGTTTCATGAGGTAGTCCACCGCATCCAGTTCAAAACCTTCCAGTGCTTATTCAGAAAATGCGGTAGTAAAAATTACTTTGGGTGGATTTTTTAACGCTTTTAAAAATTCGTTTCCATTGAGCTGGGGCATCCTGATATCAAGAAAGATAAGATCTACCTGTTGCTGCTGTTGGAGGAAAGTAAAAGCCTGTATGGCATTAGCACACTCACCGGTCAACTCTAAAGTTGGAACCTGTTGAATATACCGGCGCATGATCTCCCGCGCCGGCGGCTCATCATCTACGATCAGGCATTTTATAGTATCAAAATCAGGCATAGCTTAATGAGGGTTGCGGTTTCTTAAGATCAGCTTCGGCTATTTGTTCCAGTTCGACTTTCAGATTTACAATAAATACTTCCTCATCATTGGTGATAGTGAATTCATGCCGACCGGGATATAAAAGCTCCAGTCTTTTCCGGACATTTTCGATGCCTATACCGGCCTGCCTGCTGTTCGAAACAGGCTTGTTTAACTTTCCATTCACCAATTTTACCTGCAACTGCTTTCCCACCAGGTTGACATGAAGGCTGATCCAGGGTTGATCGAGCAAATTACTGGCCCCGTGTTTAAATGAATTTTCCACCAGCGGCAACAAGAGCAACGGCGCGATATAAAAATTATTCGTGTCTACGGGCAATTGTATGTCGAGTTCAAGTTTGTTACCGTATCTCACTTTTTCCAGCGCAATATAATCCTCGATCAGTTTTAACTCCTTCGCTAATGGTACAAGAGGTTGATTGGATTCATATAAAATAAACCGCAGCAGGTCCGAAAGCCGGGCTACCAGTTTGGATGCTACGGGCGATGTATCCTGGGTATATGCATAAATATTGTTGAGCGTATTGAACATGAAATGCGGGTGTACCTGGGCTTTCAGGAGCTGCAATTGCGATTCCGTGTTCTCCTTTTGCAACTGCAGGTTTCGTTGTTCCTTTAGGTACCAGTATTTCATAAGTTTGATGGCAGCGGCAATACCACCAATGGTGATCCCGCCCCTTAGACCTGCTAATAATGAACGTTGAATTCCCAGTGTAGATGGTCTGAAAGGGCTGTTTGCATATGAGTCCCCATAATAAGAAACCCTCAGCTTATCAATGATGGTGAAGTTTAGCAACGCGGAAACATAACCCGTCAGTATGAAAAAGGCGAAAGTCCAGGCGGCGGTTTGCCAGTACTTTTGTTTGAGAAGAAACCGCGGTATAACGAAATAGATCAGGGAATAAGCCAGGAAAATATGGGCGATCAGGAAAATAAATGATTCCGTCATCGACATCGGCAGGCTGCGGAAATAGCCGCGTGTACTATTGGCGGCAACAAACGAATATAGAAAGCCCTGGAAAATGGCCCAGAATAACCAAAATGCCAGGTGTCGTTGTAACCTGTACTTCCACTCATTTGAAAATATAAAGGGCAATTGCTTCATCGCCGGGACTGGTTTTACCTAAAATTACAAGGATGCAGCAAGTTTTTAGGCATCGTCGCCAGACAGTGAGTTTTTGTAGACCAATGCAGGGCTAACCGCGAAAAAACCCCACCGCTTAAAAAACGAATGGGGTCGAAGTAAACAAACAAAATCTTACCGCAGGCTTGTGCTTACGATCGCGTTACCCCGGTCTTCAATGGGCAAACCATCTTTTGATCGCTGCCAGGCGATGGCGGAAGTTTCGAGGGCTTGTTTCAATTTCATTTTGACCTTGCGCTTTTCGATATTCAACTTCATGCCTTCCAGTTTTTCTTTATACATCAACTCATTGTTGTTGCTGTAAAACAAAACTGTGTGCGTGCGGGGTTGGTGGAGACTGCTTTCCACCACCCAGTATCCCATATCGGATACCCAGGCTGGAAGATCAGGCCGGCCCTTTTTGAGCTTGATACTGGCAAGTTGGGCGAACAAACCAATGGAAATAACGATACAGATTAAAACCAGCATGGCGATTTTGATTTTCTGATTCATGGTCTAAGGTTTAATAGTATTTGAAGTAAAACTACTGGCCAAAAACCCGTGAAATTTTGAATTTAGACCTGTGCTAAGCCGGTAAAGCCGGAAAGTGACTGGAGGATGACGAGCGGAGAATTGAACAACAAAACCATTTTATCGTCGCTAAAAATGAAAAAGGCCCTGAAATTCCGTCCATTTACTAAACAGTTTCATTTTTATACACAATTTTCCACAATTGGAACAGCATTTGGTATGGGAAAGCCGAAGTTTCGAAAGAGACTGTAAAAAATGAATTATGGGCAGCGATAAACATTTACAAGGCAAATACGCCGGTTATTTTATAACCTTTAACACTGTTGACTGGGTAGATGTGTTTATTCGCCCTGTGTACAAACAAGTGATCGTGCACACCCTTAATCATTTTATTGACAATAAGGGGCTCATGGTACATTCCTGGTGCCTGATGACCAATCACCTCCATTTGCTGGTACAGGCAAAAGATGGCTATGTGGTCAGTGAAATTGAGAAAGAATTCAAGGCCTTTACTACAAATAAAATACTCGAAGCTATTGATACCGAGCCCGAGGTGCGCAGGGAATGGATGTTAAAACGATTTGAAAGCGTGAGCAACCTGCTGGGTCTGAAGAAAAAATATCATGTCTGGCAAAACTCCTGCAACCTGCAGTTTATTGACCTGAGAAAAACTGATTCATTACTGGAACATTTTTCATTTATTCATGAAAACCCGGTAAGAGATCGCTTTGTAGACACTGCGGCTGATTACGCTTACAGTTCTGCCCGCGATTATGTAGGTATGAAAGGACCGGTCAATATTACCCGCCTCCCAAGCATTGAGCAACAACTCGCCGCTGCCGAAAGTTTCAACAGCAACTTCTTTGTGCGTTATATACGTAACTAACGATTTTATAGTTTGAGCCTGGGCATCCAAGGTTTGCCATACGTTATTACTACGTCAAAATTTTACTCATTCTATCCAACTTAATTTTCATCATAGTGGTAATAGAAGGCATGTCTATCAACGGCTGAATTAACAATTTAAACCGGTCGATGGCGTTTATATTTGCGTAAACCATTACAGCAGACCACCCTTCATGTCGCCGCGCCGAAAAAACAAAACCTCCCGATGGATCCTTGGATTGACACTTGCAGCCCTGCTGATCATCGCCAGCGTGCTGTTTATTCCAAAATGGTTGAAATACCGGGCTTCTAAGTTTACGCGATATCCTGAATTCGGTATAGGCATTCCCAACGAATACGCCATACATGGCATTGATGTATCCCGTTACCAGAGTGTGGTGGCATGGGAGGAAGTAAAAGCCATGAAGGTGGACAGGATCAGGTTAAGCTTCGCCTTTATCAAAGCAACGGAAGGAGTTAAAAATGTTGATCCGCAGTTCCGGCGCAACTGGAGAAAATCAAAGGATAACGGGATCACGCGGGGAGCTTATCATTTTTTTATTGCCAGTCGTGATGGCAGAATGCAGGCTGAAAATTTTATTCGGCGTGTTGACCTGAAGCCAGGCGATCTTCCGCCGGTATTGGATATTGAACAACGCAATGGCGTATCGAAAGCACAGCTTAGAAAGGAAGCGAAAGAATGGCTGGATATTGTCGAAGCGCACTACAAGGTGAAGCCGATCATTTATACTAATGTCGACTTCTACAATCAAAACCTGGGCAGCGATTTTGATTCCTATCCCCTGTGGGCCGCCCATTATTACGAACAGGAAAAGCCAAGGATCGGGCGCGACTGGATATTCTGGCAACACAATGATGGCGGAAATGTAAATGGCATTATTTCTAAGGTAGACTTCAACGTATTTAACGGCGACTCCCTTCAATTCCGTAGCCTACTAATCCCATAGAACATCTGGACACGGAGTACACAGAGGTTTACACAAAGGGCACAGAGAATAATCCGTGAAAATCCGTGTAATCCGTGGCCACCTCCTGCCGCAGGCAGCAGGATTTGTAATAACCTCAATTTCTTTTAGGACACGGAGTACACAGAGGTTTACACAAAGGGCACAGAGAATAATCCGTGAAAAAATCCCTGTGATCCGTGGCCCCATTCGTGTGATTCGTGAAATTCGTGGCCACTCCCTGCCGCAGGCAGTCAAATCTGTGTAATCTGTGTAATCCGTGGCTAATTAGTGTGATTCGTGAAATTCGTGGCCACCTCCCTGCCGAAGGCAGCCATAATCAGTGTAATCCGTGGCCGCTCTCTAACTACTGTGGTCGGAGATGATGACCCAGACACCATTGATCTTTTCCATCAATAAAGTATAGTGCCCGCTTAGATCACCTATTGTTCTTTTCAGGTGCCATTTACCAACAACCTGGTAATACTTTGCAGACAATGGCTTCACGGATATAATATCAAAAGAAAGTTGACCCATCGCTGTAGTATCCGGGTAACCTTTTTTATAGTTATTGAGCGTATTATTCCATCCATATGTCACACCGCTTTTACCGATGAACATCAGCGAGTCGCTTTTCCAGTATGTTTTCATAAAACCTTCCAGGTCGCCTCGATTCCATGATTCCGTCTGCTCGGATAGGAGTTTCCGGATTGATGCTTCATCCGTTGTTTGTGCAACAACTGAAGCTGAACAAAGCAGCAAAAGAGAGAGGATATATACTTTCATAAATCGTCAATTCTTCATGAAAGTAATTCATTTATTAAAACGAGGATCAGTGGTTGCAATCATCCGCGTGGGCATGATTATGTACGCGGCAAAAACGATAATTCATAAAATGTGCCCACACAATAAGAACAACAGCCGGTATCAGCAACCAGGTTTCATAATGGACAAGATACAGGCGGAGTACCAGTAACACGATACCCACGATGAACAAAAACAAGGGCATCTTGTTGTGATGATGCCGGCGGAAACCATGATAGAGTGAGTAAATGCCGATGCCCAGGGCCAGCAGGATCATGCCGGTTTCAAAAGCGAGGTTATGGATGATGTTCACGCCAAATAGCGGTAAAACCGAAAAAAACAATGGCAATACAGCGCAATGAATAGCGCAGGCCACCGATGTTGTAATTCCCAATGCATCCCAGTTGATCCTTAACTTCATAAGTGGGCAAAAATAGGAAAAAGCAACATTGTTGCAAAATCTAATGTAATTTTGCTTTTGACCAGAATGTGCCGAAAGCTGAGTCTAATCTTGCTCATCAATTAATCCTGCAATCCTGGTTACCTTTGCAGTTTAATAAACGGATTATGTCAAAGAAGGTATTGATTTACAGCGTTTTTTTTGTCGGACTGACAGCTATTTTTTACCTGATCGTGCGGCCATGGATCAAAAGAAAGGACACTATTTCAACCGTGCAGCCTTTTTCATTTGTGAACCAGGACGGGAAACTCGTTAGCCAGGATGATGTAAAAGGCAAAGTTTATGTGGCAGAATACTTTTTTACCACCTGCCCTGGTATCTGCCCGACCATGAATACTAACCTGAAAAGAGTATATGACCGGTTTAGCGGCCAGGATGGATTTTTGATCCTTTCTCATACCTCTGACCCCGAAAGAGATTCGGTTCCCGTTTTAAAACGGTATGCTGATTCCCTGGGCGTCAATACCAACCAATGGATCTTCCTGACGGGGCGTAAAGACAGTCTTTATAAAACCGCCAGGCTTAGTTATACCATCGATGACCCGGCCAATAACCTGAAAAGCATCGACGACGATTTTTTGCATACACAGTTCTGGGCGCTGGTCAATCAAAACGGCGAAGTGAAAAAAGTATATGACGGGTTGAAGGAAAGAGAGATCAACGCCATGATCAAAGAGATTGAAAGAATGCTAAAGCTTTAACAATGACAGCAGGTATCAAAGACATATTGAAGCGCAACCAGCTTAGTGTCACAGCCAGCCGTGAAAAAATACTCCACCTGTTCCTCGAGCAGCCGGGAGCCCTTGCACATGGCGATATTGAGAAAAGAGCCGGTGAAAAATTCGACCGGGTGACCGTTTACCGAACCTTGCAAACCTTTGTCGAAAAAGGTATCATTCATACCATCCCCACGGCGGACAATTCGATCCGTTATGCACTTTGTAAGGATGACTGCGAGGCGGGACACCACCATGATCATCATATCCACTTTGTTTGTTCGATTTGCAACAACACTTATTGCCTCGACGATATTGTGACACCGGGTGTAAACCTGCCTGAAGGCTATACCTCGAAACATATTGAAGTGGTGGTGGAAGGTGTTTGCAAAACCTGCAATGCCCGCTAGCTGGAGCTTTTAAAAAAAGCCCCCGTGTAGAAACACGGGGACTTAGGTTAAGGCTCTGATTAGTAGCTATTTTATAGTGCGTTTGTTAAATTCGAATCCAAATGTAATATGAGTATTTGATATTTCCGAATTTCCGGCATACCACATTAATGGTATTTTTCAGATTTTCCCTTGAACATCATCCAGTTCCTTCTTTACAAACCCCATCAAACCGCTGATATACGCTGGCGAAAAGTCAAATTTTAAACCTGCAGCACTAAATAACTGCGGTAATGTGCGGGTTCCTCCCAGGTCGAGCGCCTTCATATAATTTTGCAGTGCCTGCTCCGGATCTTTTTTGTACTGCTGCCACAACCCGATTGCGCCAAGTTGTGCAATACCATACTCGATATAATAAAACGGTACTTCATAAAGGTGAAGTTGCCGCTGCCAGGCATAACGCCGGTATTCTTCCAGGCCGCTAAAATCGATATGTGAAGAAGAAAACTCCCCAAGGATCTCCAGCCATTTCCGGCCGCGCTCCTCATGGGAATGGGTTGGATTCTCATACACCCAGTGTTGAAACTTGTCGATCGTCGCGATCCAGGGGAATATGGTGATCACTCGTTCCAGTTGTTGTTCTTTGGCCCGAATGAGTTCATCCTCGTTTTCAAAAAATACCTGCCAGTGGTTCATACTAAACAGTTCCATGCTCATGCTCGCTACTTCTGCAATCTCGGTAGGATATTCTTTGAAGTTGTGAAGCTCTAAATCATGTGCAAGGAAAGAATGTATGGCATGCCCGCCCTCATGCACCATGGTCGTTACATCATCCAGTTGACCAGCAGCATTCATGAAAATAAAAGGCGCTCCTGTTTCAGCTAAAGGGCAATTGTAACCACCCGGCGCCTTGCCTTTGCGGCTCTCGAGATCCAGGTGTCCCATGCTCTTCATTTTCTGCAGGCAGTCTCCAAAAAATGGTTTCAGCTGGTTAAAACAGCTTATTGTTTTTTGAATTAATTCATCGCCGGTTTTAAAAGGACGAAGTGGCTGTGTACCGGCTGGTTCGGCATCAATATCCCAGGGACGCAGTGTATCCAGGCCCAGCTTTTTCTTTTTTGCCAGGTAGATCTGGTCTACCAGGGGCATTACATGAAGCTTAACAGCCTCGTGAAACTGGTAGCAATCCTCTTTTGCATATTCAAAACGACCGAGCTCCACAAACCGGTAGTCGCGATAATTCTCAAAGCCGGCGTTCAATGCGATCTGGTGTCTTTTTATCAACAAGGCCGTGTACAGATCATCAAGATCCTCTTTATCCTTCAAGCGCCTGTCGTTTATTTTTCGGTAAACTTCTTCGCGCAGTTGCCGGTCTGGATCTTCGAGGAATCTCGCGGCCTGTTGTAAGGTGTATTCCTGCCCGTTTACTTCAACCGACATTTATCCAGCAATCATACCAAAGCGCTGTGCTTCCACATTCATCTCTGCCTGCAGGGGGATATTGGCTTCGCGAAACAGGTCGATATTCTTTTTTACGTTCCGCAGGTATGTAAAAAACTTCTCCTTGTCGAGATCATTTGCAAAGGGAGAAGCGATGAACTTCTTATTTAACTGGTCCGCATAGGGCTGGATCTTGGGCTGGATCTCCATCATAAAGAAGTTGAAAGCCGCTTCCAGTTCTTTATTCTCGGTATCACAGGTCATTTTTATCTGGCGCCAGCAGGCATCTTCACTGATCGCTGCTTCCAGTTCGTTTACATCTTTGAGCCATTGCTCCAACTGCGCACCGGAACCAATCTCTCTTTCAGACAATTCTTTAAAATAGGGTTCCAGCGATTCCCAATTCTCGAACTTAAAATCAGCCGGCAAAAAATGTCTTGGAAGTTTTTCAATTTCCGCGTTGTATTCCATGGTATCCATACGCCTTCAAAAATATAAAAGCTACCCTGGTCGATCCGGGGTAGCCTGGTTAAGAAATCAATAAAATTATTTTTTCTTCGGTGCTGACTTTTTCTTGGGTGCAGCTGCTTTCTTCTCAGTTGCCTTCTTTGTTGCCGCTTTCTTTTTTGGTGCAGCTTTTTCAGATTTGGCGGCTGATTCTGTCTTTGTTGCTTTCTTCTCTGCTTTCGGAGCCGCTTTCTCTTCCGTTGCTTTTTTCGGTGCTGCTTTTTTTGCTGGCTTTTCTTCCTTTACTTGCTTCGCCGCTACTTTTGGTTCCTCCACTTCTTCTTCTTCCTCTTCTGGAAGTTCTGTCAGTTTGATCTCGATATTTTTATTCTTCAATATCTCGAACCATTTCACCATCTTCTTGAGATCACTGCTATATACCCGCTCAAAATCCAGTTCCGGATATGTTTTCTCAAAATATTTCCTCAATACGCCGGCATCCTTTCCATCAGGCAGGGAGCCACCCGCTTTCTCCATAGCTTGGAAAACTTCCACCAGGTTTACATTATCACCGGTCGTGTATACTTCGATGCTTTCCAGGTGAGAAAAATTGTGGATGCGCGATGAAGCGAACTTTGTGCTATTATCATCCAGCGAACGTACAATGGCGCCATCGCTTTTACTATTTACCAGTTCAAACAAACCGGGCATACCCGTAACCGCAACAATTTTACTGTATTCCATACGTCGTTATTACTATTTAAGGAGGTGCAAGATAACCTGAAAAATCAAAATACGGGCCATTATTATAACTCTCCCAGCAAACGGCCACAACCGCTATATTTTTTCTTGTTATACTCCATTTCCACCTTGTATTCGTATACAAAATCACTCATGCCGTCACTGCAGAACCGCGGCGTTATTTTGAGATCAAGTTTTTTGGATCCTTCCTGGAAATGATATTCCCGCGTATCGTTAGAAACGCCGGGTTGAACATAAGCCATGGTATCGGGTTGTTCCAGGCCCGGTCTGTTAAATATGAAATTTTTACCCTTGTCGATCTCGAGGCTCCAGAATGGCTCGTTACCATTGGCCACGAAGTCGATACCTGCTTCAATTTTTTCCTTTAGGTGTCTACTATCTGCCCGGGGCTGGCGGGTCAACACATACTTATCACCCAGGTTGCCGCTGATGCGGTTACCCTGGTGGTCAAGTTGCAAAATTTTGTCGTTCTCCGGCAGGTAACTATTCTTTACTTCATTATTTGATGTAAGGATTATTTTTCCGTTTTCAGTTTTCCAATTACCATTTGTTACAAAGACGCTATCATTGCCTTTGTTATAAGTTTCTTCGAGTCTGTAGTTCATATCCTCACTGAGCAATAAAAACGTAGTGATACCGGGACAATCGGCGCATGGCAGGTAACCATGATACACGCCCGTTAATCCAAGAGCAAAAGAATCAACCTCCGGAGTCTTAGCGAGAGTATCTGCTTCATTTTTTTTAGTGTCAGCTGAATTGTTGCAAGCAGTTAAAAAGCCTGCAAAGATTACCGCCAGGTAAGTCAAAATTTTCATGGCTTTTGTTTTCTTAAAATTAAACCAAAGTTTTAAGGGGGCCACGAATAACACGAATTACACGAATATGGTTAATGACTATACGCTAAACTCCCAGGAAAAATTTTAGTCCATACTTCGGATAAACCCAATTCGCGGCATTCCTGCGATTCGTGGCTTTAGGACACGGAGTGCACAAAGGTTTGCACGAAGGCACGGAGAAACAAATCCGTGAAATCCATGTAATCTGTGGCCTATTCACGTGATTCGTGTAATTCGTGGCTTCACCTCCCGCAGGCAGCATCAATCCGTGAAATCCGTGTAATCTGTGGCTAATTAGCGTGATTCGTGTAATTCGTGGCTTCACCTGCCGCAGGCAGAACAAATCCGTGAAATCCGTGTAATCTGTGGCCAATTAGTGTAATTCGTGGCTTCACCTGCCGCAGGCAGAACAAATCCGTGTAATCTGTGGCCACGAAGGTTTATCCACCGAACAACGTCAAATGATCAGTAACTACTAATTTATGACCAGATTTACACTGTTGACCTTATCGTTGATTATTTCAGGAATTGTGCAGGCCCAAAGCATAAAAGGAAAACTGGCCGATGCAACCGATCAGAAACCCCTCTCAGGGGCTACCCTGAGCCTTGTTGATGTAAAGGACTCATTATCAATTAAAAATACAGTTTCCGACAAGGACGGGGCCTTTCAATTTACAGGCCTTTCGATGGGAAGCTATTATCTTTCAGTCAGTTTTATCGGCTATGATGAGTTTCGCCAGGTGGTAACACTTAGTGATTCTATACCCAATGCGGATCTGAAAACACTTTCTGTTCCAAAGGCTTTACTGCAGTTGGGTGGCGTTACGGTTTTGGCCAAAGCTGCACCGGTTATTCAAAAAGGTGATACCACGCAATTCAGCGCCAGCCAGTTTAAAGTAAACCCAGACGCAAGCACAGAAGACCTTATCAAAAAAATGCCTGGCATTACGGTTGATCGTGATGGTACAGTTACTGCACAGGGCGAGCAGGTAAGAAAAGTAACGATCGATGGAAAAGATTTCTTTGGCGACGACGCATCAGCCGCCTTACGTAATCTTCCTTCAGATGTTGTAGATAAAATACAGGTTTTCGATCGCCTGAGCGACCAGGCCCAGTTTACAGGCGTGGATGATGGTAATTCTGTGAAGGCATTGAACATTGTTACAAAATCCGGTATCAAAAATGGCCAGTTCGGTCGCGTGTATGCTGGTGCGGGTACAGAGGGTCGGTATATGGCCGGCGGAAATGTAAGCACATTTGATGGCGATCGCCGTCTTTCCATTGTAGGTAATTTTAACAATATCAACCAACAGAATTTCGGTTCACAGGACCTGCTGGGTGTTACAAGTAGTGGTGGCGGGCGCGGAGGTAATTTCGGTGGCCGTGGTGGCGGACCCAGGGGTGGCCGTGGCGGCGGAGGCTTTGGTGGTTTTGGTGGAGGTGAAAATTTCCAGGTAGGACAACAAAGTGGTATTAGTAAAACAAACGCTATTGGTCTTAACTACTCAGATAAATGGGGTAAGAAGTTGGACGTGACGGGAAGTTATTTCTTTAATAACAGCAATAACGTAAATGAAAGCTCTTCGCGTACCGAAACAATTGGTGAGAATTTCTTTAATAACCAATACAGTCGCTCAGCAAGTACTAATTACAACCACCGAATAAATATGCGCCTGGAATACCGTATCGATTCCAGTAATTCGATTATTGTAAGCCCCAGCCTGAATTTCCAGAGAAACAGGTCTATATCTGAATCGATGGAAAGTTCATTGTATGGCACGCTTGATACAACCAATACATCATACAGTGATCGTAACGTACTCCGCAATGGATACAACCTGAGGAATAATGTGCTGTATCGCCATTCTTTTCCAAAAAGAGGCCGTACATTTTCCGTCAACCTGAACACCACTTTCAATAAAAACCATGGTGAAACGTATTCATTGTCTCAATATCGTTTCTTCGAAGGCAACGGAATCTTCGACTCACTGCAGAACCAGTTTACCGATAATCCTACTAATGGTTATAATGTATCTGCCAATTTCGTGTATACCGAGCCACTGAGTCAAAAAAGCCAGTTGCAGATAAACTATACTCCTTCATTTTCCAACAACAAAGCAGATCAGCAGGCATTTCTTTATGAAGAATTCGGTGGAAAGTACTCGGAGTTTGTGCCGACATTGTCCAACCAGTTTGACAATACCACTACCACACATAATGGTGGCTTAACCTATCGCCTGGGAAATTCCCGTGACAACCAGTTTGCTGTCGGAGTAAGCCTGCAGCATTCGAGGCTTGAAAGCGAAAGAACTTTCCCAACCCTGTCGAATGTTGATCAGCAATTCACAAATGTGCTGCCCAACCTGATGTGGAGTAAGAAACTGGCGCCGCGAAGCACCATGAGAATATTTTATCGTGCCAGCACCAATTTCCCAAGTGTAACCCAGTTGCAGGACGTGGTTAACCAAAACAACCAGCTGCGGATGAGCATGGGTAATCCTTTGCTGAAACAGTCCTACAACCATATGCTTTCCGGGCGTTATACATTTACCAATACTCAAAAAGGTCAGAGCTTTTTTGCCAACGTCTTTTTACAGGCACAGGACAACTATATCACCAACGCGACATATATCGCAAGCACTGATTCAGTGATACAGGCAGGTAATCCTGATATTGTTTTGAAAAGAGGTTCTCAACTTAGCAAGCCGGTCAACCTGAATGGTTATAAGAGTCTTCGTTCCTTCTTTACATTTAGCCAGCCGGTACAGTTCCTTAAATCAAATATCAACCTAAGCACCGGGTTTGAGTATTCAAAACTGCCGGGTATTATCAATAACGTGGTGTCGACAACTAATAACTATGTCTATTCAGGAAGAATCGGTCTCGCCAGCAACGTTAGCGAATACGTAGATTTTAACCTGTCTTATAATGTCAATTTCAACAATGCAAAAAGCACGGTTCAAAATAATAATAACAGGTATGTGAACCAGGCGGCCAACCTTCAAACCAATTTCCTGACAAAAACCGGCTGGTTCCTGCAAAATGATGTTTCCAACCAAACCTATACAGGAATGTCAGATGGTTTTAACCAAAGCTATTGGTTATGGAATGCCGCGATTGGAAAGAAGTTTTTGAAGAACAAGGTAGCCGAGCTCAAGCTTTCTGTATTTGACCTGTTAAAACAAAACCAGAGTATCAGCCGTGAAGTAACGGCGACGCATATTGAAGATTCCCAAAGCCGGGTATTGCAGCAATATTTCATGCTGACCTTTACCTACAGCCTCAAGAATTTCGGTAGTGGACGTTCGAATGCTTTCAATGGCAGAGGAGGCGGTCGTCCGCAGTGATTTTTTCCGTAATATCGTTGTAACCATACTACGGGATTGAATGAACGAGTGGACACTTATAGAACAGCTAAAGCAAGGGGATGAGTCTGCGTTCAGGACTATTGTAGAGACATGGCAAAATATGGTGTACAACACCGCCATTGGTATTGTACAAAATGCCGAAGATGCGGAAGACATAACGCAGGAAGTATTTGTGCAGGTGTATCAATCGATCAGTTCTTTTAAAGGCGACTCAAAGTTTTCGACCTGGCTTTACCGGATCACGGTAACCAAATCTTTGGACCATGAGCGGAGAAAAAAGCGCAAAAAACGATTTGCCTTTGTTCGCAGTCTTTTTGGTGAGGGAAGCGAGGTCATCGTAAATCCACCAGATTTTAATCACCCGGGTGTGGTTTTGGATAAAAAAGAGGATGCGGCTGCGCTTTTTAGCGTTATCGGGCAATTGCCTGAAAATCAACGAATCGCATTCACCCTCCACAAGTTAGAGGGCCTCAGCTACCAGGAAGTAAGTGAGGTGATGAAGACCACTGTTTCTTCGGTTGAATCCCTGATGCACAGGGCTAAAACCAATTTGAGGAAGAAACTGGAAGAATATTACCGGGACCAGGCATAGCAAAAGTTTTTTTTCAGGACAACGTCAAATTATATGTGTATGAAACCAGGCAATGACATAAACCAAAAGATCGAGCGGGCGCTAAACAGCCTCGACGGCGTACAAAGAGCTGAGCCGCAGCCCTGGTTGTATGCCCGCATCATGAAAAGACTCAGCAGGGACGAAGATAAGTCTGTCTGGGGTTCAATTAGTTCTTTCCTCGCCCGGCCCACCGTGGCCATCGCGGGTCTGTGCCTGATACTAGTGTTGAATGGCGTGCTGCTATTAAAAGAAGAAAAGGAAGCTGATATTGTCATTACTGAACAGGGAATTGACAGCGAGTCGCTAATGGCCAGCAGCAGTAGTTTTGAGTATGAAAATCTAGTACAACAATGAGCAATCCCAGGAATAAAAATTTATTGATCATCATAGGTGTTCTTTTGCTCACCAATATTGCTTTGCTTGCATTCTTCCTCAGTCAAAAACCAGGAAAGCAAGGCACAGCGGGTATCAAAAATGAGCGGCCGGGGATCGGAGAAATGTTAAAGAATGAAGTTGGATTTACAGAGGATCAATTAGCAAAATATAAAGAACTGAAAGAAGAACAGCGTCAGACCATCAGGCCTATGTATGATGATATGCGGAAAACGAAAGAAAGTATGTTCCAGCTACTTGGTCACCCGGACGCTGATTCCCTGGTAAAACAGGTAACGGATGCCATTGCGAAAAAGCAAAAAGCACTGGATCTGCAAACCTTTAGCTACTTCAGAAAAGTGAGATCGCTTTGCACTGCTGAGCAAGGACCGAAATACGATTCCCTGATCCTGCGAACCTTCCGGAAAATGGGTAAGTCGCCGAAACAGGCGGAATCCGAAAAAAAATAATCAACGGGCAAGTCTAAATACAATCATCATTATGAAACAAAAGTTCGGACTTATTATCGCCTTCTTATTTACGACTGCCATTGTAAGTGCGCAGGGTGGCCAACGCCGCACTGTTGAAGAACGTGTGAAAGCTGTTCATGAAAAAATAGAAACTGCTTTTAAACTGGACGCGGAGAAAATGGTTAAACTGGATTCAACGTTTGCCAACTATTACCGGCAGCAGGATAGGATCAGGCAGGAAATGAGAAATGGTAATGAGCGTCCCGATTTCCAGGCTATGCGGGAAAAAATGCAACCCGCCATTGATGCGCGTGATAAAGAACTGAAAACTGTGCTGACCGAAGATCAATTCAAAAAGTGGAAAGAAGAAATTGAACCTTCAATGATGCCCCGCCGCGGTGGTGGTAGTCAATAAAGTGTTTGGGTTAATGGTAGTTAATCCCGCCCGGTAACCAGTGTAAACAAGGTGCCGGGCTTTTTATTGTCCCATCCAGTCTTTAAATGCGGTTACGTTCTCCTGGCTGATAATGATCTCATCACTGATAGCAGGCTCCAGCTCCAGCAGAAGTTTACTTTTTGGGTATGATTTTATTTTCTTTATCGCGTTCTGGTGAACCAGGTACTTGCGATTGACACGATAAAATTGCGAGGGGTCTACCTGCTTCTCTATTTCTGCCAGGGATTGATCAAGGATGAATTTCTGGTTACGGTTATCAACCATACACACCAGTTTGTGCGCGGCATAGAAATAAGCAATATCATCTGTTTTAACGCTGACATAGTCGAGCCCTCTCTTCACCAGGAATCTTTTCTTGAAAACCATTTCTGACGGATGTCGGTGCCATTGCCGCAATTGCTGGAAATTGGAAGCAAAATGCTGTTTTAATTTATCATATTTATTCAGTGCCGTCTCCAGTTTTTCCTGTTTCACAGGCTTTAAGAGATAGTCAATGCTGTTATGTTCAAAGGCTTCCTGCCAGTATTCATCATAAGCGGTACAAAATATCACCGGGCTGTTGAACTTAACTTTTTCAAATATCCCGAAGGAAAGTCCATCTCCCAGTTCAATATCCATAAAGACCAGGTCGGGTGCCGGATGTTGCTGCAGCCATTGTACTGAGGACTGGACACTATCCAGTATTGCCGCCACCTGTAAAGATGGGTCCGTTTGTTCAATTGCCTTGAGCAATTTCTCCGCAGCAGGTTTTTCATCTTCAATGATGATCGCAGTCATGGTTATCTGGTTTATTCAACTCAATAAATCTAAAAACATTTTCGACCGAACCCAACTAAACTGCCAGCACAGGCAATACCACCACAAACTCATTCGCATTTTCTCCGATCCTGATCTCCTTCCCGGTTGTAAGCTTATACCTTTCCTGCAGGTTTTGCAACCCAACACCCGAGGAAGGCTTTCTCAATGTTTTCTTACGAATATGATTGCTTACAGTTAATTCACCCTTCGATAGAAAAACCTTTATCGCCAAAGGTGTATGCTCTGAAAATTCATTATGCTTAATCGCGTTTTCGGCCAGAATCTGCAGTGATATAGGCGGTACCAGGTATTGCTGCATATCCTCTTCTTTGATTCCCATGTCCAACTGTACTCCTTCGTCAAAACGAATCTTGAGCAGGGAAAAATAGTTCTGCAGGAAAATTACTTCCTCTTTCAGCAATACCAGGCTACGGGCTTTGTTTTGCAGGATATAGCGATACACATCAGCCATATTATCATTAAACAACTTGGCCTCTGAAGGTTTTACCTCAATAAGATGACTCAGTGTATTTAGCGAGTTGAAAATAAAATGGGGATCGATCTGGTTCTTTAGTGCTTCCAGTTCAGCTTCCGCCCTCGTACGTTCAAGCTGTTCGTTTCGGATCATTTCCGACTCGGTTTCTTTAACCAGGAAAACCGTTTCATAGACATGCGTAATAAAGATGACAGCGATCAGTATGATCAATGTGGATTGCCAGACGATATTCCAGTCAACCTGTCCCCCGCCAAAAAAATTATACCAGCCCACTAAAAGTATAACACTAACGGGTATGGTATAGAATACCACACTAAATAAAAGGACCAGCACCTTCT
Organism: Bacteroidota bacterium; assembly: GCA_023411775.1. GTDB lineage: Bacteria > Bacteroidota > Bacteroidia > Chitinophagales > Chitinophagaceae > Terrimonas_B. The sequence goes on from JAEYOL010000333.1 coordinate 19,157, forward strand.
GGACCGGCTTATTGTACCAGTCGAAATAGCTTCGCATGGAATAATGCAGGTAGCGATTGCCCTGCCAGATCACGGCGGCGATTCCAATGGTATAAAGAAAGCTGAGCTTGATCTCCCAATTTGAAAAATTATAGGGAAGAGTCATGCCTGTCACAAGCGGAATAACAATACCAAAGACCGGTACCAGTATAAGGCGGAACCCGATATCATTGATATACCCGTTCTTCAACGGCGTTGTACCCCTTTTTCTCATCTTCATCGCTTGTTTTTCCAGCCTCATTCCTTTCGCAATTGCGATGTAAAATTTAAAAAATAGATTCGATAAACCACAGTCACGAACTAAATTTTTAAAAATGGAAATCGGAACACTCAACTGGCTGGCCATTTTGGTTGCCGGCATTTCATCATTCGTAGTAGGAGGTATTTGGTACTCACCCGGGCTCTTTGGCAAAGCATGGATGAAAGACAACAATTTTACCGAAGAGGAGATCAAAAAAGGAAATAAAGGAAAAATATTCGGGTGGACCCTGATCTTTTCCCTGCTGATGGCAGCTAACCTGGGAATGTTTCTTTCCGATCCTCCCGCATCCTGCCCGTCGGACTGCGCGGTAAGAGCAGATTTAACCTGGGGTGCCACTGCGGGGTTCCTGGCGGGTATCTGGACTTTCTGCGCCATCGCCATACACAGTCTTTTCGAATTGAAATCATGGCGGCTTATACTTATCAATGGATTTTATAGCGTAGTAGCACTGACCCTGATGGGAGCCATCATTGGGATGTGGCGTTAGTAATATTTTGATAATTATTAAATGAAACCTACAACCCGTTATTATAAATTAATTTAAAAACATCATATGAAAAATGCAATCAGCTGGTTTGAAATTCCAACCACAGACCTCGACCGCGCAACAAAATTTTATGAAACCATCTTTGGGATATCACTCATACCGATGGATCTGGCAGATATAAAAATGCGTATGTTCCCGGTTGAAGATATGGAGAATGGCATCGGCGGGGCACTTTGCCACAACAAAGAGTTTTATAAACCCACGGCCACCGATGGTCCATTGATCTATCTCAACGGAAATCCCGATGTTCAAAAAGTACTTGATAAGGTGGAAGCCGCGGGCGGAAAAATCATGGTACCCAAGACAGAGATCTCACCCGAATATGGATATATGGCATTGATCATCGATACCGAAGGGAACCGGATCGGCCTGCACAATGTTCCTTCGAACTGATCTATTTGTTTAGACCCATAAAACCTTTAATGTCTTATGCCAGGGGAAAAATATGACTGGAGCCGTTTTGTTGTTCGCATTAACGTAAAAGCGCCTACTTCAAAACTCTATCATGCCTGGGCGACACGAGAAGGGATCGAGTACTGGTTTCTCCGTATGTCGGAATACCGAACAGCGGGTGGCAGCCCGCACGGCATCAATGAATTTGTAGATAAAGGTGATACTTATCGCTGGCGCTGGCATGGCTGGCCGGATGAAGTGCTTGAAGAAGGTGTGATACTGGATTGTAACGGAAAGGATTTCTTTCGGTTCAGTTTTGGAAAAGCGGGTGACTGCAGCGTCACGATAAAGGAAGAGCTAGGTGAAACGATCGTTGAGCTAGTCCAGGACAATATACCCACCGATGAAAAATCCATGCACCATTGGCATCTCGGTTGTAAAACCGGCTGGACTTTTTACCTGGCTAATATGAAAAGTTTGTATGAAGGAGGCATCGATCTGCGCAACAGGAATGTAGCGTTGCAGAACGTATTGAATTCGTGATAGCAAAAATATTACACCGGCGAGCCTGTCTTTGTTTCAATGCGAAGGACTGAACTCGCCGGTATATTTTATTATTTTTTCCGGGTAAACACTATTTCCATGTTTTTGTATTCCTGCATGCCCTCAGGAGTTACAAACATTTCCATCTTTTGTGTATTGTCGTCAATGACGGAAAATTTTTCACGCACGGCCATTTCCTTACCAGTGCCGGGATCGATCTGCTTACCTTTAAGGTTGAGTGCTTTTGCTTTCTCATCCCAGGTACCTTCCAGGACCATGATGCCGGTACCCATATTATCCACCCAGGTAGTAATAAATGTCTTTCTTGCATTATCATAACCGGTGGTGCTAATGCCTTCAAAAGGCATTCCTCCGAAATTACCTGTATGTGTTGCTGATTGATAACGTCCACCCAGGATCATTTTGTTTACGCAGGCACCCGTACTTTTTTGAGGGGGTGCATCAGGTGACATCCACATGGTGATATCCTCGTTCCATTCCCCGTCCCATTTGGCCATTTCTTTATGAAAATCTCCCGGCGTCATGTAATCCATCCAGGCTTTCATCTCTGCTTCCGTCTGTGCGGAAACTGCTGAAAAAGATGCGGCGATCAACACCGCAGCAAGCATTAAGATCAGGCGTTTCATATAATAAATTTTATAAAAGTTAGGGAAAATAATAAACCAGGCCAACGACAAGCCGGCCTTTTTGGACGAATTCGGAAAATAAACCGATGAAGGAATTACACTAATTGTGGGTATATCACACGGAATCAACAGAAAATCAATTCTTCATTTAATGAGCTTCGAGCCAGTTGGAACCTTCTCCGCATTCGGCGATTACGGGTACCCCCGATGGCAAGGGCAGGGCCTGTTGCATGCACTCAAGAATCAGTGGCTTTAGTTCATTGACCTCAGATTTCAGCGCATCAAAAACCAGCTCATCGTGAACCTGCATAATCATTCGACTTTGCATCTTTTCCTTTTTCATGGCGTCATGCACTTTTCGCATGGCCAGTTTGATCATATCTGCTGCGGTGCCCTGTATGGGTGAGTTGATCGCGTTTCGTTCTGCAAAACCCCTAACTGTAAAATTGGATGAATTGATATCTCTCAGCCATCTTTTTCTTCCCATCAGTGTTTCCACATATCCGTGTTCCCGTGCGAAGTTGATGGTCTTGTCCATATAATTTTGAATGCCGGAAAACTGCTTCTTGTAATTCTCTATGATTTCTTTCGCTTCCGTACGGGATATACCAAGGTTATCAGCCAGGCCAAATGCACCCTGGCCATAAATGATGCCGAAGTTGACGCTCTTGGCTTTATAACGCATTTCTTTGGTGACGGCAGCTTCCTCAACTGAATAAACCCTGGCCGCGGTTTCGGTATGAATATCCTTTCCACTTTTAAATGCATTACACATATTCGGATCACCGCTGATGGCTGCAACAATTCTTAGTTCGATCTGCGAGTAGTCTGCGGATAACAAGATATGTTTATCATTACCCGGTATAAAAGCTTTTCGCACTTCCCTACCCCGGTCGGTTCTCACCGGAATATTCTGCAGGTTAGGATTATTACTGGCAAGTCTCCCGGTAACTGCTACAGCCTGTCCATAAGTGGTGTGAACACGCCCGGTTTTCCGGTTGATCAACTGTGGCAACGCATCAACATAGGTAGATTTCAATTTGGTAAGTTCCCGGAATGCCAGGATATCATCCACAATCGTATGCCCTTTCGCTGCAAGTTTTAGCAGCACGTCTTCACCAGTTTGATATTGGCCGGTTTTTGTTTTCCTGGCTGAAGGATCGAGCTGCAGTTTATCAAATAACACTTCTCCCAGTTGCTTCGGAGATGCGAGGTTAAAACGGACTCCCGCCTGCTTGTAAACATTCTCCTCTGCCGTTTTTGCTTCTCTTTCGAGTTGCTTTGAGTATTCATGAAGAAAGTCTGTATCCACTTTCACACCTGCATATTCCATTTCTGTAAGCACTTTTACAAGTGGATTCTCCACTTCATTAAAGACTTTCTCTACCTCGTGCTTCTTTAATAAAGGTGTAAAAGCATACTTCAACTGTAATGTGATATCGGCATCTTCAGCAGCATAATCACGGATCTTTTCAAGCTCCACGTCCCGCATATTACCCTGCGACTTTCCTTTTTTCCCGATGAGTTCTTCAATATGTACCGGTTCATAACCCAGGTATTTGGCGCTCAGCACATCCATGCTTCTTTTTCCATCCGGTTCGATCACATAATGCGCGAGCATGGTATCGAACAATTGGCCTGTAATTTCAATACCATACCATTTCAATACAAGAAGGTCATACTTCGTGTTCTGCCCTATCCAGGTCTTGGTCTCGTCACTGAACAGAGGCTCAAACAAAGCCAGTATTCCTTTTACCTGTTCCTGGTCCGCAGGACAGGGTACATAATATGCTTCCCCGGGCTTAACTGAAAAGCTCAGGCCTACCAGCTCAGCATCGTTCGCATCGATATTAGTGGTTTCGGTATCAAAACAGATCTCTTTGTGCTTTCTTAATTCAGAAACAAGTTTCTTAATAGCCTCCTCACCAGTAACCGCCTCATAACGATGGGGCGTATTAAGAATATTTTTATCAATAGCCAAAACACCGCCGTCTTCCGGCTCTGGCTTTGCCTCAGTCTTTACAGGCGTCGGTTCCACGCTGGTACCAGTATCGGCTTGGATGATATTTCCGAACAGGTCTGTTTGAACACCTTGCGGTATGGCTTTACTAACGACGGTCTTCCCAGCCGAAACGAGTGAAAAGTCTTCTCCCAGTAATCTTTTACCAAGGGTCTTGAATTCAAGTTCTGTAAACACTTCTTTCAGCTTATCTGTATCCCAGTCACGTACCAGGAAATCTTCTTCATGAAACTCGATAGGTACGGTTGTGATGATCGTAGCAAGCTTTTTCGATAGTATTGCATTATCCCTTCCCTTCCTGATCTTTTCACCTAATGCACCTTTTATGTTATCGGCGTTGGCGAGTACATTTTCAATCGATTCATACTCCGCAAGGAGCTTTGCTGCAGTCTTCTCACCCACCCCGGCGATACCGGGAATATTATCCACCGCATCCCCCATCAAACCAAGGATATCGATCACCTGCGATACATTTTTAATATTCCATTTGGCGCAGACTTCTTCGGGACCAAGGATCTCCACATCACCACCCTGGTAACCTGGCTTATATATTTTTATTTTATCTGATACAAGCTGGCCATAGTCTTTATCCGGGGTCACCATAAATACTTCGTATCCTGCCGCGGCGGCCTGTTTACTCAGGGTACCAATCACATCATCTGCTTCGAACCCGTCTTTCTCTACGCAGGGTATATTAAATCCCGCGATGATCTTCTTGATATCGGGAACGGCTTCCAGGATATCTTCCGGCGCATCCTGGCGGTTGGCTTTATAATCTGCGAAATCGGTATGTCGCTCGGTGGGTGCATGCGTATCAAAACAAACAGCCATATGACTGGGCTTCTGCTTGTTTAGCAGGTCCACCAGCGCATTGGTGAATCCAAATTGAGCATTTGTATTTTTTCCTTTAGATGTAAGTCGCGGACTACGAATCAATGCGTAATAAGCCCTGAATATGAGGGCATACGCATCCAGTAAAAAAACCTTTTTAGCCATGCAGCTAAGTTAGCTATTTCAGGATTCCGCATGGAAATACCTGTCAATAGTTCACCCTATGGCCAAAAAAATACCCGCTGCGCTAAGCAACGGGTCTTCTTTGTTGGTTTTGTTTTTGGTTAAAGAAAAAACTTAAGACCGGGCAGATCAAAAATTATTGCTTTTGTACAAGATATTTCTCTGGATGTTGTACCGGCACAGTTCCTCCAAAAGCAGTAGCTGCTTTCGGCTGCACAGTCACGTCAACAGTTGAGGTTGGTGCGTTGTCTTTGTGAATGAAATTCAGATAAAGTGCAAAAAACAAGAGGTTGAATGCAAAGAAGTTTGCAATCTTGCGGACACGTTTTTTCATACAATAATGGATTTAATCGGTTTTTCTATTGGTTATTTGGATCGACAACCAAGATATATCCAAGTTTTTGTATGTGCAATGAACAGGTGGGGCAAGTTGACAAAAAAGGGAGATTTTCAGACGGACACTCGTAGATATACTAGGTTATTTCTTCATTTCCTCCAGCTTCTTTTGAAGTTGAAACATTTCATCGCGTAATCTCGCCGCTTCCATAAAATCCAGGTCACGTGCCGCTTTCTCCATTTGTTTTTTGATGCGTGCTATAGCTTTCTCGGCCTGGGGAATGGTTTTATATTCCTCCTGGTCCTCAGCCGCCACCGTCACCAGGTCTTCATCCGGTGCGATTGCATAGGGATTGGCAGGATCATAACCTTTTATATCCAATACAGAGGTCTGGGCAAGCACCTGTTGCTTGGATTTAACCACGGTCCTGGGAGTGATGCCGTGTTCAATATTATGAGCGATCTGTTTCTCACGACGACGATTGGTCTCGTCGATCGTTTTCTGCATACTTTCGGTCATCTTATCCGCATAAAAGATCACCAAACCATCAACGTTCCTGGCTGCACGCCCTGCAGTCTGGGTCAATGATTTTTCATTTCTCAAAAACCCTTCTTTGTCGGCATCAAGAATGGCTACCAGCGACACTTCCGGCAGATCGAGACCCTCACGCAGCAGGTTTACACCCACCAGCACATCAATTTCGCCAAGACGAAGTTGTCGCAGTATCTCTACTCTTTCGAGTGTATCCACTTCACTGTGGATATATTTCGACTTGATATTGATGCGATGCAGGTATTTATCCATTTCTTCTGCCATGCGCTTGGTAAGCGTTGTCACCAATACCCGGTCACCCTTAGTAACTCTTTTATCTATTTCATCAAGCAGATCATCTATCTGGTTGATACTTGGCCTGATCTCGATAGGTGGGTCAAGCAGGCCCGTGGGCCTTACAACCTGTTCCACCACAACGCCACCTGTTTTTTCCAGTTCAAAATCATCAGGAGTAGCAGACACGAAGATGGCCTGGTTGATCAGTGATTCAAATTCATGAAAATTCAGCGGGCGGTTGTCCAACGCGGAGGGCAGCCTGAATCCATAGTCCACCAGTATCAGTTTGCGGCTTCGGTCACCGCCGTACATCCCACTCACCTGCGGGATGGTCTGGTGGCTTTCATCGATCACCATCAGGTAATCTTTAGGAAAATAATCCAGCAGGCAAAACGGCCGCGTGCCCGGCACACGCCTGTCGAAAAAGCGGGAGTAGTTTTCAATTCCGCTGCAATAACCCAGTTCTTTAATCATTTCGAGATCGTATTCCACCCGCTCCTTTAATCGCTGTGCTTCGATAAGCTTGCCGGATGCTTTGAAATATTCAACCTGTGCGTGCAGCTCATCCTGTATTTCATAGATCACCTGCTGCATGATATTCTTCGGCGCAACATAGAGATTGGCTGGAAATATCGCCGCATTCTCAATTTTGGCGATACGTTTGCCTGTCACCACATCCATGCTTTCGATCTCTTCAATTTCATCCCCAAAAAACGTGACGCGATAGCCATAATCAACATATGGCAGGTTTATATCTACCGTATCACCTTTTACCCGAAATGTACCACGGTTGAATTCGAGGGTAGTTCTATTGTATAATGAGTTTACAAGCGAGTGCAGGAAACCCTGGCGGGATATTGTCTGACCCTTATTGATACGGATGATCCCACTTTCATAATCAGTAGGATTCCCCATACCATATATACAGCTAACGGACGCGACGACGATAATATCCCTTCTGCCACTCAACAAACTTGATGTCGCTCTAAGCCTCAGCTTATCCAGTTCATCATTTATACTCAGGTCCTTTTCGATGTACACACCGCTCACCGGCATATAGGCTTCGGGCTGGTAGTAGTCATAGTAAGAAACAAAATACTCTACCGCATTATCCGGGAAAAACTGGCGGAACTCACCATATAATTGGGCCACCAGTGTTTTATTATGCGTTAAAACCAGGGTTGGCTTTTGTACATTTTGGATCACATTAGCGATAGTATAGGTCTTTCCGCTCCCTGTTACCCCCAAAAGTGTCTGATAGCGTTCGCCTTCCAACAGGCCCTCCGTCAATTGCCGGATGGCTTCAGGCTGGTCGCCCGCCGGTGGAAATGGAGCATGAAGATTAAAACCCATGCTGCAATTTACATAAATACAGGCCCCCGCGATGGCCTTGCACCACATATTAACTTGTTAAAAGCTATTGGGTTACGCAATCTGGATAAATAATAATGGAGAAACGCGCAGAATTCACAAAAGACTTTATCTATATTTAGCCCATCAATTTTCTTGAAAAGCCGGAGTTAACTCCTACCTAATCTTAAACCTCGGCTATGAAAAGAAAATTCTACCCTGTATTAACCCTGATTGCGCTATTATCCCTGCAATCAAGCCTCTTCGCTCAGCCTTTCTCCCTTTTAAAAGATATCAACCCCGGCACTAACGGCAGTTCTTATTTCAATTTTACCAATGTAGATGGTATTTTATTCTTCAGACCCGACGACGGAGCACACGGTGATGAGTTGTGGAAGACAGATGGCACGGTCGCAGGTACCGTGATGGTGAAAGATATTTTTCCCGGTTCGGCTGGTTGCGAACTCGAACTGTTTACCAACGTCAATGGAGTTTTGTTTTTCAAAGCCAATGACGGTGTTCATGGCGCCGAGCTTTGGAAAAGTGATGGTACTGCAAGTGGAACTGTAATGGTAAAAGATATCTACGCTGGTCCCGGTTCTAGTGCCGCGACTTCCTTTTACAGCTACAATGGACTTTTATACTTTAATGCTAACAACGGTATTGCAGGGCGTGAACTCTGGAGATCAGATGGTACACCTGAGGGAACGGTGATGGTGAAAGATATTTTTCCCGGCGTGTCTACATCCGGATTGGAGACCGGTACGCCACATAGTGGCAACCCGCAGGGTTTTACAGGTATGAACGGGTATGTATATTTCCTTGCTTCGGATGACTATTACAAATCCGAGTTATGGCGAACAGATGGCACAATCGCCGGCACAACGCTGGTGAAGGATATTTACCCTGGTTCGGACTATGCATTAAATAATTTCGTCAACGTCAATGGAACATTGTTTTTCACAGTATATAAAGGAACCGAAGGAAATGAATTGTGGAAGAGCGATGGTACTACGGCCGGTACTGTTATGATAACAGAGCTGTTTGGAGGCAACTTCGACAACCATGGCGTGTCTGCGGGCAACAATTTTTATTTCCTTGAAACAGATGGATTATGGAGAAGTGATGGTACCGCCGCCGGCACTATACAACTCAAACCCAGGGATAATTCTTATTTCAATACAGTTGAAGTTGTCGCCAGTCTTAATGGACAGGTTTATTTTACCGGATATGATGACACGCATGGCTGGGAACTTTGGAAAACGGACGGCACTGTCAGCGGAACACAATTGATCAAAGATATCAATACTGGTAGCGGCAACAGCGATATCAATTCCTTCGCGATTGTCGGAAATAAACTGATGTTTACCGCCAACGACGGCGTACATGGCAACGAGATCTGGATCACCGACGGCACTCCGGCAGGCACCCGAATGGTGCAGGATATCGTAAACGGTAGCGGTGATGCCCTGCCGATCCAGTTCTATGAATTTAAAAACGCGATCATCGAGGCAAACGGGAAGATCTTTGCAGGTATAACCACGAACGCACTGGGTATGGAAGTATGGGCGGCCAATATGCCTTCTGAAATTGGACTACCGCTTGAATTGCTGTCATTCGAAGCCTGGCTGCTGAACAATGATGGAAAACTCCGCTGGACTACGGAGAATGAATCCAACACAGATAATTTCTTGGTTGAAAGAAGTCTCGATGGCATCAGCTTTCATCAAATAGGATCAGTAAATGCGATAAATACTACGGGTAGTCATCAGTATGATTATAGCGACGCAAATATTACCTCCATTGATACTCGTACGATCTATTACCGGCTCCGCCAGGTAGACCTCGACGGAAGCTATGTTTATTCAAAGATCGTATCGATCGATATCGCACAGGAAAAGACCTCCATTGAACTTTATCCCAACCCCGTTCAGTCATCGATGAATCTTTCAATCAGTTTGCCGCGCCAGGAACAATTGAAATGGCAATTGATGGATAATGGTGGGCGATTGATCAGGTTTGGCCAATACAATCTTTTACAAGGCCGCACCGTTGTAACAGAGGATATAAGCAATTTAGCGAGGGGTGTTTATTACCTCGAGATCAGGGGAGAAAACATAAGGAAAGTGATCAAGGTAAATAAACAATAAGTGGTTTCTAAGTGGAAACACTGAGTTTTCAAATCTTAAATAGAAATTTCACTACAAGCGCGGGAATTTTCCTTGTTAACGTGTTGAATTACTACTTAATTTTTAGGAAATCTTCGCCTAAATTTTGCTTATGCAGCAGTTTATAGAGTAGTTTGCTGTCAAGGCATTAGATACGTCCAAACAATCTGAACCAATTAAGATTTTTTGGAATATATAAGCCGGGTATCTAACCACCTTCCAATATCCTGTACGGTATGAAAAAACTTTTACTTGTTTTTTGCCCTCTCCTATTCTCCTACATCGTAATTGCACAGAGTTTTACTTTGCTTAAGGATATTAACCCAGGTGCCGCCAGCAGTAATGTCTGCTACCTGGCGAATGTTGACAATACACTTTTTTTCGCGGCCAATAATGGTGTGAACGGCATGGAGCTTTGGAAAACCGACGGTACCGAGGCAGGCACCGTCCTGGTAAAAGATATAAGGCCAGGCACATTTAGCAGTAGCATCGGGTATCTCACCCCCGTAAATCACACACTTTTTTTTGTGGCCAATGATGGTGTAGCCGGTAACGAACTCTGGAGAAGTAATGGAACGCTGGAAGGAACATACATGGTCAAAAATATCAGGCTAGGCAATTTAAGCAGTAATCCTTCCGGGCTTGTAAATATCAACGGCACCCTGTATTTCTCCGCTGATGATGGTGTGCATGGCGTTGAGCTCTGGAAAAGCGATGGTACCGAAGAAGGAACCGTAATGGTAAAAGATATTAACCCCTATTCCGGCAGTAGCTATCCGCAGGCCATGGCGAATTTGAATGGGATGCTGTATTTCGCCGCTACGGATGGTACTACGGGAGTCGAGCTTTGGAAAAGTGATGGCACCGCGGCCGGCACTAAGCTGGTAAAAGATATATTCCCAGGCAGCCAGGACAGCTATCCCTTCGACATGATAAATGTAGGAGGTACTTTATTCTTTTCAGCTGATAATGGTGCAAGCGGAACAGAATTATGGAAAAGCGATGGCACCGCGGCAGGTACTATGATGGTGAAAGATATCTGGAATGGTCCTAATGGTAGTTTCCCCTTCAGCTTAAAAAATGTGAACGGCCTCTTGTTCTTTTCTGCCGATAACGGACAAAAAGGAGCTGAACTTTGGAAAAGCGATGGAACACTTGCAGGTACGGTGCTGGTGAAAGATGTATGGCCCGGGGCAGAAAGCGGTGCAGCAGGCAATTTCTCCAAATTACTTAACAAACTCATATTTACCGGCAATGACGGTGTCAGCGGTTACAAAACCTGGGAAAGTGATGGCTCTCCTTCAGGAACAATGATCGTGCAGGGCGTTGGCGATCCTGGTGAGGGCGATATACAGGAACTGGTGGAAACCGACAACCATATTTATGCAAGTATCAGGCAAACTGATCTGGGCCGTGAACTGTGGGTGATCAATTATTCGTCTGTATTACCGCTTCAATTGATAGAATTCAAAGCAAGACTTGAAAATGAGGACGCAGTTTTAAATTGGAAAACCACCAATGAAGAAGCGACAGAATCATTTATAATTGAAAGAAGTGTTGACGGTGTTCAGTTTCATGCTGTCGGTAACGTATTATCGTACAACAGGCCAGGCACACATAGTTACCAGTTCACCGATCCAGGCGTGACCGCATTGAAAGCGAGTCCAATCTACTATCGCCTGAAACAACGCGATATCGATGGCAGGTTTACTTACTCCAAGATCGTTAGTATAGCAATTGCGGCTAAAAATAGTATCGGTCTGTTCCCCAACCCGGCTACCAGTGAGATCAATCTCTCATTTGTTGCAGAAAGAAAGGAAAAAATTGATCTGCATATCATTGACAATGCCGGTCGTGTGGTTATTAAAGAATCAGTACAGGTGGGACCTGGAAAAAATACAGTTTATTTCGATCTGTACCATTTGCCTGCCGGCGTGTATTATATAAAATCTCCCAATCGTTCTTTTGATTTTGGTTTGAAGTTCCTGAAACATTAATCAATAAAGTTTACAAGCACACTGTCCACATAAACTAACAACCTGGCTTCAAATAACCAGGTTTTTTTAATTAAGTTATCGGCCCAAATTCCAAATCATTGCTGTCCGGAATACTGTCACAGGGACTTTCTCAATTTTCGTATCGCTCGTATACTTTTTTCCAGTGGTGTCCATAGATGCCGGAACTCCCGTTCCGGCCAGCAAGAACGGAACGGAGTTCCGTTTTACCAGCTAACCAGCCCGCTCGTTTAACCTTCGCGTTCAAACGGCTTACTTTAATTTTCTTACCGTCATGTTTCTGACACCAAATTCCCATCCCAATCATTGTTGTCCGGAATACTGCCACAGCGACTTTCTTAATTTTCGTATCGCTCGTATACTTTTTTCCAGTGCTGACCATGGATGCCGGAACTCCCGTTCCGGCCAGCAAGAAACGGAACGGAGTTCCGTTTTACCAGCCATCCAGCCCGCTCGTTTAACCTTCGCGTTGAGGCGGCTTACCTTAATTTTCTTAAGGCCATTTTTCTGAGACCAGGTTTTCCCCGGACAACAATGTTCCCAAATTCCCAACCCGATAGCGACCGGGTCCCAATTACTTCAACCTCCTATTAGTATAAGCAGAATAATCCACCAGGATCGTCTCATAGTCCTGGTGCATCAATGGCGAGGTGAGCAGGAAATCGGCAGTAGCGCGGTTACAGGCTGTGGGAATATTCCAGGTTGCCGCTACACGGAGTAAAGCCTTGATATCGGGATCATGCGGCTGGGCTTCCATCGGGTCCCAAAAAAAGATCAGCGCATCCAGCTTTCCTTCCGCAATACTGGCGCCGATCTGTTGATCACCGCCCAAAGGCCCGCTGAGAAATTTATAGATGGGCTGATGAAGCGCTGCTTCCAGCAAACTACCAGTAGTGCCGGTTGCAAAGAGCTGGTGTTTGGACAACGCAACTTTATTATAGATCGCCCACTCGATTATTTCATCCTTCATATTATCATGTGCTACCAATGCTATCCGCTTGCGACTGGCCAGTGTTCTTGTATTCATGTTTCCTGATTGCCTGTTTACATCAATTAAAAAAAGAAAGCCAACATGAAATTACATATTGGCTTCCAAACAGGTCAGAAGAAAAGGATGGCCTGCTTATTTAAATTCTGCCGACACGGTGATCTTTGGCTTCTTGGCAACTTTACCGCCATCGATAGGTACACCAGTGATTCCAAAATCAGCGAGAGTAATGGTAAAATCAGAGTTGAGCGTAATAGCGCCATTTTTAACTACGATGGTGCCGGGTACTTTAATTTTCTGTTCTTTACCTTTTACATCAAGTATGCCTTCTGCTTCGGCGTTATAAGTACCATCTTTACTGAAATTCACTTTCGAAAGATCAATGATATTTCCTTTAAAAGAAAATTTCGGAAACTGGTCAGAGTTCAACCATTTCTCACCATTAAAATGGTCCTGCATGGTCGGATTCTTAAATGTGAAGTTTTTAACGGTCGCTTCAAAATGAACAGCGCCGGTCTTGGTATCGAGCGCGCCGATCACGGTTTTATTTTCCGCTTTAGGAAGCGCATCGAGTGAAGTGGTGGCATCAAATGCAACGATCGCCGATGTGGTTGTCTTTCTCTGCGCGAAGAGAATGCCGGTGTAAGCAATAAAGCCGAGGATAAGAACTGTTTTTTTCATTGGTGCTTTTTTGTGTGTGTGATTGTATTTATTAATTGTTTAATGTGCATCTTTTAAAACTGATGGCCTGGGTGCCGAGTATCTCGCTGTATATTCCACCGCTACAGGAACCTTTGATCGACGCCGAGTCACCTACCTGCAGGGTCTTAGCTTCACCGCTGTACTGTTCCTGGAAATTGAATATGACATAGGAACCGCTGGTGCTGTCAACAAATTTTATATTCACCGTAGTATCCGCGGCTTCTATTTCAGAAACCCTGCCATTAACTGTTACGATTTTGTTTACATACTTCTCATTAGCCGCCTTGCCGTCATTCTCAAATTCTTTTATAAATGCGTCCGCGCTAATGGTATATGCCGCCTCCCGGTCCTTGGTGTCGGCAAACTTTTCCGTGGCTACATACCAGTAAATCGCAGCACCTGCGACAGCCAGCAACAACACCGTTAATAATACTTTTTTAACCCAGGGACGTTTTGATCTCGTCATCATAAAAATTTAGTTCGGGGCATCAGCAAATAATCCCCGGATAGGTAGACAAATATACAATGTTTAAACATCGACCGTATGGGTCTATAACCAGAAAATGAAAAGCCGTCCTGCCCGAGGCGAGACGACTTACTCACTAACACACCCACCGGCCCATACGGGCAGTGAATAATTTATATAGCCTGTACTTCCTTAATTTTTTCCCGGATCTTTCCTTCGATCTCTTTTGCCAGCTCCGGGTTATCGGTCAGCAACTGCTTCACAGACTCACGTCCCTGGCCGAGTTTATCGCTGTTGTAGCTAAACCAGCTACCACTTTTTTGAACAATTCCTAACTCAACACCCATGTCAATGATCTCACCAGTTTTAGAGATTCCTTCTCCAAAAATGATATCGAATTCAGCAGCTCTGAATGGTGGGGCTACCTTGTTCTTAACGACCTTCACTTTTACCCGGTTGCCTACCGCCTCATCGCCATCCTTGATTTGTGTGCTGCGACGAATGTCGAGCCGCACGGAGGCGTAAAACTTCAACGCGTTACCACCAGTAGTGGTTTCGGGGTTGCCAAACATGACCCCGATCTTTTCGCGGAGCTGGTTTATGAATATACAGATGGTATTTGTCTTGGAAATGGTTGCAGTGAGCTTACGAAGCGCCTGGCTCATCAGCCTGGCATGAAGCCCCATTTTGCTATCACCCATCTCTCCTTCCAGCTCGCTTTTTGGTACAAGCGCTGCCACTGAGTCAATTACAACTACATCCAGGGCGCCAGAAAGGATCAGTCGGTCGGCAATTTCCAACGCCTGCTCACCATAATCGGGCTGGGAGATCAAAAGATTATCGACGTCTACACCCAGTTTCTGGGCATAGGCACTGTCAAAAGCATGCTCGGCATCGATGATGGCACACATACCACCTTTTCTCTGCGCCTCAGCGATCACATGTGTGGCTACCGTAGTCTTACCAGAAGACTCAGGACCATAGATCTCGATCACCCTTCCGCGGGGCAGACCACCGATCCCCAGCGCCACATCCAGTCCGATGGAACCGGTAGAGATCACTTCCTGCTGGATCTCACCTTTTTCATTCATCATCATCACGCTGCCCTTACCATAGTCCTTCTCTATTTTGTCCATGGTCAGCTTTAATGCTTTGAGCTTTTCACTATTATTTGACATGTCGATTGATTTTTCAGATTTAGCCATTTTTCAAAATTATGATTTACATATTCCCGTCTAAATAAACTTATAAACAATGCGAAACTAAAGTATTTAGCATTACAAAACTAATATTTTTTGTATTATTTATCATGGTGATAAACCCCGTTTTAAAACGTTTTTTTATGTCAGGGGAGAATTTTATCGGCGCCGATGGCCAATACCTGCGAGACAATACCCACCAGTAATCCAGTATAAATTTCAGCCGGTGTATGATCAGATACAATAAAACGTGCGGTGCAAACCACTCCCGCGATCAGTACCGCCAGGGATAGATAAATGGAATAGTTTCCTGCCTGGGTAAAAGCCAGAATGGTCATAAACATCAGCAGTATGCCCATGGAAATGGCATGCATACTTACTTTCATATATATATTAACCAGCAGACCGATCGATGAAGCCAGGAAGATCGCCATGGAAAGCAGCACCACTTCTTTGGAGAACTGAGGCTGGTTGCGCAATACATAACACATCCAGAAATAGTAAACCCCACATGCGATATAAGGGATAACCCGCTCTTTTTGTGTTTTCAGGAAGATCGAGTCCAGGAAACCCAGCGCTTTTGCCAGTAAAACCGTAATTAGCGGGAAGAAACTGTACATGATCATAAAGCGCAGTATTGTCAGGATCTTCTGCGCAGGTGTAAAACTGACAAATAAATAAGGTTGTACGGTGATCAGGAACCAGGCAATATAGACAGGTACAAAAAGGGGATGGAATACATAGGATATCAGTTTTGCAAGAAACTGAATCACAGCATTTTCAGGCTGGTGACTGGTATCCCTGAATTCCTGGAGCTGGCTGCCCTGGTCCACAATTAACCTAGAACTCATAAAAAAGGAACATTTTTTGCAAAGTAAAGCGTTTACAAAAATAGGATCGGGATCTATTCTTCCACTCCAATAATTGTATATGAAAATCAAGCTCTTACCCGTATTACTGTTTTTTCTGTTTGCCGCGCTCAATGGGTTGACCCAATCCAGTTATGTGCAGCGATATAAACCCCTCGCCGATTCACTTTCCGAAGTATATGGTGTCCCCACCTCTGTGATGCTGGGAGTTGCCATTATTGAATCGGGCGCGGGAAAAAGCAGGAATTGCCGCCTGCTTAATAACCATTTTGGTATAAAAGGGAAAAACAATTTGCTAAAAACCCACGGTATCAAGTCCAGTTATAAACAATACAAAAGCAGTAGAGCTTCTTTCATTGCCTTTTGCCAGTTAATGACAAGAAAGAAATTTTATTCGAAGCTGAAAGGAAATAAGGATCATCATGCCTGGCTTGACGCGATCAGCAAAGCCGGGTATTCCACGGTTCCTGATGTCTGGAAAAGAAATATTACAGCGGCTATCCGTAAGCATAAATTGGCGGGGGAGTAAACAGCGATTTATCTTATCACGCCCAATCCACCTCACCGGGTGAAAGACTGGCGATATAGTTCTGCGCCTGCCGCTCACCAATAGCCAGCATGCCTTTCATTTCTGCAGGATCGAAGATCAAACCTCCCGCGCCGCCACCCAGGGGTTTGCTGGGTTTGATGATATGTATTTTCAGCGGAATCTTGTCTTCAAACGGATTTTCGCGGCCGCGGATGTGAAAATAATTTTCGATATCCTCATTCGAAACACCGGCCCGTTTCATTTTCTTTTTTACCGCATCAATATAGGTAATGGCCTCATTGTATAGAAAGGGAATCACCAGGTCATTCTTACTGACATCTGCCGTAAAGATGCTGATGGTTTGTTCAAGGATCGGGAATAATGTTTTAAACTCCGGCGCCTCCGCCGGTTGATCAGAAGCCAGTAGAATGGTAAAGATCTCTTTTGCATCATTATCGATAGCCATCTGTACGCCGGCGTATTCCCGCACACCTCCGTCTACAAACTGGTGATCGGGGAATGGTTCACCGGGTACCTGTTTGTTTACTTTTACCGGTGTCATAAATACCGGCTGGCAGGCCGATGCAAGTACCGC
>JAEYOL010000308.1 GCA_023411775.1 Bacteroidota bacterium
AACGTCTGACGTCCTCGTCTGACGTGCGGAAGGAGTCGGGAGTCGGGAATAGTTCGGTAGTTCGAAGTTCGTAGTTAGTAGTCAGAGTTTCTGGCAACGTCTGACGTCCTCGTCTGACGTGCGGAAGGAGTCGGGAGTCGGGAATAGTTCGTAGTTCGAAGTTGCTAGTTAGTAGTCAGAGTTCCTGGCAACGTCTGACGTCCTCGTCTGACGTGCGGGAGTAGTCGGGAGAGGCCGGGCGCTAAGATTAATCATCTAAGATTCTTACTTTGAAAAATCAGCAGCATTATTACCTGCCTGCGATAGGTTGGATCATTCTTTCAACTGTATTGTTAACACTTCCACAATCGTCTTTTCCAAGTAAGAGTATCTTTTCACATATACCCTGGTTTGATAAGTGGGTGCATATCGGCATGTTTGGTATCATGACCCTGGCGTGCTGTTGGGCATTGTATAGAACCAAACCGTTTACCGGTTCTTTAATTCCTCAATTTATCTGGATAGGAGTTGCCTGTTTACTATATGGATTGATGATGGAGTTTGTACAAAAATTCTGGGTTCCTAATCGTTCGTTTGACCCGGGTGATGTGGTTGCAGATGGTGTTGGGGCAGCGGCAGGTGTTTGGTTTAGCTGGAAGAGGTATATAAAAAAATAGACCCCTGTAGAAACAGGGGTCGCAACCAAAACTAACTGCTTATGAGAAAATCGTCTGCTATTTATATCGCAATAACTTGTATTCAGTATCTATAACGCAAATTTACTGCCATTGATCTGTGCTCGCTGTTAATGAAATTTTAAAAGGCCTGAAGGGTATATTTACGATTCATTACGGTCATTTCACCCGTAATATGTAGAAATAATTCCCTGCATATCTTCAACTATTCACACTTCAATTGCAGTCTTTATAAGAACTAACCGGAATTCCTTTTTCATCGTATCATCATTCTCATCCGGTAATACTATCTATAGAAAAACTATGCCAGAATTAAGTCAATGCTGAAAGTTTGCAAGTCATTGACAATTCCGGACGCTAATTAAAAAAACCTCTGACCAGGTCTACCAGACCGCCGCTTCCTTTAGTTTGTTGCGCTTTATTCTCCACCGCGCCCTTTGTAACCTGGCTGATAATATCCTGCAGGTCGAAACCACCCGTATTGCCACCTCCTCCATTACCACCAGCTCCAGTCAACTGGTCCAGCAAACCCTGGAAATTAAATCCGGCCTGTGAACTCTCTGAAGTAGCCACATTTCCACCTGTAAGGGAACTGATCAGGTCGTTAAGATCGAAGGCGTCGTTTTCGGGATCATGATTGGTAGTGCGTGTTACCAGCCCGCTCAACACATTTGGTATTAAGTTGTTGGAAATGCTGCTCGCCTGGGCAGGGCTCATATTGAACTTACCTACCAGTTTGCTGATCAGGTGACCCACCATCATGGCAACAATGGGATTCTTTAATAGTCCGCCGATGCCGCCCGATTGTGTGTTGGACTGCACCCCTTTGCCACCAGTAAACATGGAAATAATATCGCCGAGGCCGCCACCAGCCAGCATATTCTGCATACCTCCTGTAATGGTATTTGTCGCCTCCGCCAGGATGGCATTATTGTCTTCGTTGGAAATCTCGGGATTGTCAATGACCGCATCGCGACCGTACTGTTTTACCAGTTGGGAGATTTGTTCAAGCATCGTTCAATTTTCCTATTAAGATACTTGATTTTACATCTAAAAAATCCGAAAGGCGAATAAATATTTTTAAACCTGGCTGGCCATTTTCTCAGAATTCTCGGCAAACTGCAGGGCATCGATAAATTCCTGGATATCGCCATTCAAAACCTCATCAAGGTTGTACACAGTAAGGCCGATGCGGTGGTCAGTGACCCGGCCCTGGGGGAAATTATAAGTCCTGATCTTGGCACTTCTGTCACCGGTACTCACCAGGCTTTTGCGATGCCGGGAGATCTCTTCTTCCTGCTTTCTTACCTGTTCTTCGTAAAG
The DNA here is from genome assembly GCA_023411775.1 of Bacteroidota bacterium. Taxonomy (GTDB): domain Bacteria; phylum Bacteroidota; class Bacteroidia; order Chitinophagales; family Chitinophagaceae; genus Terrimonas_B. The sequence continues at coordinate 1,998 of JAEYOL010000308.1, forward strand.
TTTGGTACGCAGCATTTGCATTGCTTTCTCGCGATTGCCCAGTTGTGATCGTTCTGTCTGGCATACCACCACCGTTCCTGTAGGAATGTGGGTGAGCAATACTTTTGTTTCGACCTTGTTTACGTTCTGTCCACCTGCGCCACCACTTCTCGCTGTTTCCATCTTTACATCTGCCGGGTTCAGTTCAAAATCCACTTCCTCCGCCTCGGGCATCACTGCCACAGTAGCGGCAGAGGTATGAACACGTCCGCTGGTTTCAGTGTCGGGTACGCGCTGCACGCGGTGCACACCGCTTTCAAATTTCAAAGTGCCGTACACATCATCACCCGTTACTTCAAGCTGGACTTCTTTGTATCCGCCTACTGTACCCTCGCTTTCACTGAGGATGGCAGTTTTGAAACCCTTCCTTTCACAATAGCGGATATACATGCGTAACAGGTCGCCGGCAAAAAGGCTGGCCTCATCACCGCCTGTTCCTGCGCGTATCTCCAGGATGGCGTTCTTTTCATCCTGCGGATCTTTTGGAATCAGCAACTGGCGGATCTGGCTTTCCATTTTCTCTCTTCTTTCTTCCAAAGCAGGTGCCTCCAGTTTCGCGAGATCTCTTAGTTCTTCGTCGCTACCATTCAGCGCCTCTTTATAAAATTCAATGTCGTCGAGTATTTTCTTATAGTCGTTGTAGGCGTTTACTATCTTTTCCAGGCTGCGGTATTCTTTGCTTGTTTCAGCAAATTTTTTGTTATTGCCAACAATTTCAGGGTTGGTAAGTGCAATGCCCAGTTGGTCAAAACGGCCTTTGATAGCTTCAAGTTTATCTAACATATATGAATAGTAAGGATGAAATCCGACATTTGAAGCGCTGAAGGGCCAACTTCAAAAAATCGGGTCGGCAAAGTTAAAGAAATACAGTATGGCATTTTACAAGTTCAGCGCGGATCAGCTTTTCGATGGGTACCGGCTGCACCAGGACCGGCCGGTTTTGGTGGTTACCGACGACGGTATTGTGATGGATATCGTTAAAACAGAGGATGCAGGCGATGACGTCCAATATTTCGAAGGTATTCTTTCCCCAGGTTTTATAAACTGCCATTGCCACCTGGAACTGAGCCATATGCGGGGCCTGATACCGCGGCAAACCGGTCTGATCCAGTTTATAACGCAGGTGATGAAAGAAAGGCATGTATCGCAGGAACAGATCCTTTCGGCGATCGCCGATGCAGAGGACGAGATGTGGGCAACCGGCATCGTGGCAGTGGGTGATATATGTAATAACAAATTAACCCTTGACCAGAAAAAAAAAGGGCGGATCTGGTATCATAATTTCATCGAAACCACCGGTTTTGTACCTGAATCGGCCGAATTCCGCTTTAAAATGGCGCTGGATGTTTACAATGCCTTCGCTCCGTACTATAACACCCCAATTGTGTCTAACTCCATCGTTCCCCATGCCCCTTACTCGGTATCCGGGGAACTTTGGCGCAGGATCGTGTCATTCCCCGGCAACCAATTGATGACTTTCCACAACCAGGAAACGCCCGATGAAAATGACCTGTTCCGAGATAAATCCGGTGGTTTCCCTGCTTTTTTTGAGGGGTTGAAAACCGATATATCATTTTTTAATGCACCTGGGAAATCAAGTTTTCAAGCCTGCCTGCCTTACTTTTTGCCAAACCAGCGGCTGATATTGGTGCATAATGTATTTACCGACCGGGAAGACCTCGATTATTGTGTCGAAGCCCAACGCATGGAACAGTTGAGCTGGTGTTTGTGTCCTAATGCAAACCTGTATATCAGTGGTAAGCTACCTAATATAGAACTACTTACAGATTATGATTGTATGATAGTGCTCGGTACCGACAGCCTGGCGTCCAACCTGCAATTAAGCATTATGTCGGAAATGAAAACGGTACTTGAACATTTTCCATTTGTGAAAAAGGATAAAATTTTGGGATGGGCCACACTTAACGGAGCCAAAGCCTTGCAAATGGATCACTTATTAGGTAGTTTTGAAAAAGGGAAAAAGCCGGGTATAGTATGGTGTGATATGGCATTTACAGAATCGAAACGGCTTTTATAATCCAGGTACAATAAGCACCATCCGTCGCCCGTTAAGCCTCCACTTCTAATGAAAACGTTTTTGGTTATACTGATCCTTGCTGCTGTTGTCTTTTGCCTATCATTTACATTCAGGCACAAAAAAGATTATACAAGCCTTTACAATACCACGCTTGATGATTTCAAACGGGATCAAAACCAGCTATACGATTTCATCAAGGACGCGGACCTGGGCAACGAGGCTGACCGCGAAAAAATCAAAAAGCGGATACATGAAAGCCGTCTTAAATTGAAATCACTTGATTTCTGGCTGCGCTATCTCGAGCCAATTGCCTACCGCCGGATCAACGGACCATTACCTGTGGAGTGGGAAACAGAAGTGTTTGAGAAATTTGAACCACCATACTATAGGGGAGGTGGTGGTTTGATCCTGGCTGAATTATCCCTGGAAGAAGACCCTGCCAATAAAACCGCTCTTCTTACTTTAATCGATAGCTCACTCACAGGAATCAAAACTTTTGAAGCTGATTCTATCACAACTCAACTTGATTCGTTTGATCACTTTTTCCTTGCCAACCGACTTTATGTTCTCAATCTCGCGGCGTTATACACTACAGGCTTTGAATGTCCGGATACCAGTAATATTATTCCCGAGCTGCGGAGTATGATGCAAGCTACCAGGAAAGTTTATTCAAATTTTAATGCGGAATTTCCATCAACACCTCTTTCTTCTGACTACCTCTCACTTTACAATAAGGCAGTTGAGTTTGTCGATGAGCAGCCCTCAGAATTTTCTTTATTCGACCATTTTACATTTATCAGGGATTTTGTCAACCCTCTTTTTGGGATGAACCAGCAGTTCATCAATTCATACAATGTGCAAAGCATCAATTTCAATGACTATTCGCTCGAAAATTCGGTGAATTCGATATTTGATAAGCGATTGTACAACTCGCAAAATACAAAGGGAATTTTTTCATTTGTGGAAGATGAAAAAGTGCTGGCGGAAATAAGGCGAGTTGGGAAACTTCTTTTTTACGATCCCATTCTTTCGGGTAATAATAAAAGAAGTTGTGCTTCCTGTCATAAGTCGACTGAATTTTTTACCGATACTACGCAGGCTACCTCACCGCATTTTGATCATCAGCAAAAGCTAGCCCGCAACACTCCTACCCTGGTCAATTCGATCTTCAATCACCTGATCATGCAGGATGGAAAACATATTTCACTGCAGGGCCAGGCCAGGGATGTGATCACCAACCCGGAAGAGATGAATGGAGTAGAAAAAGACCTGGTGAAAAAGGTAATGAGTTGTAAAGAATACAAGGACGCTTTTAAAAAATTCCTGAAATATACTCCGGAAGAAAAAGAAGTATCATTGAGTCACATCAGTTCGGCGCTCACGTTTTATTATGCGGATTTCAGCAATTATTATGCGCCCTTTGATGATGCCATGCATCACAAAGCCAGCCTGACGCCGGAAGTGAAGCACGGGTTCAATTTATTTATGAGTAAGGCACAATGCGGCACCTGTCATTTTGTTCCACAATTCAATGGGATCAAACCACCATATATAAGCTCTGAGTTTGAAGTGCTGGGTGTTCCTGCCGATACGGGTTTTACAAAATTGAGCCCCGACCACGGACGTTACGGAGTTCATCCTGCTTCTGAAATGATGAATGCATTTCGAACAGGAACGGTTCGCAATGCGACATTTACAAAACCGTACATGCACAATGGTGTCTTCAGTACGCTTGAGGAAGTCATTGACTTTTACGACATGGGTGGCGGTGCAGGAAAAAAACTTTCAGTGCCTAATCAAACACTTGCGAGTGACTCACTGAAGCTAACTGTTGAGGAAAAAGCCAACCTGATTGCATTCATACACTCTTTGAATGAAAATGTTATTTTTGAAGCACCTCCATCTGGTTTGCCTTCATCATCCAACAAATCGTTGAATGTTCGCAAGGTGGGTGGTGAATATTAGAGGCGCTGTGATTTATTTGAAAATTTTGAAGGAATGAAATTGATCGTTACGATTCTTACGCTTGTGATGCTGAGTACCATATTTCACCAATGTGCTTCACAAAAAAAAGTGACTGCTTATGATATCCCTGATCACGTAACGGACGCAAATCGCCAGGCCTTTATCGAAAAATGTGAAAAAGGAAAAGTACTCTATAAAATTCATTGCAGTGGTTGCCACGGTATTTATACCAAGGGTAAGGACGGAGTTCCTAATTTCACCAAAATACAGATCGATAGTTACCACGCTGCAGCATTGATCGGTATCGATCCAAAAAATCACGCGGTCGCAAAAAAAATGAGCGCTGAACAGGTAGACCAGGTGATCACTTTTCTACGATTGCGTAAAATCGACAAGTAGTCCTGGTTACTGAACTTTAAT
>JAEYOL010000342.1 GCA_023411775.1 Bacteroidota bacterium
CAACATGAACGAAATGAGAAATTATAACGAGGAAAGAAGGGACCGGGGTGACAGGCGGGGAGATCTTCATGATGGCCGGGGTCATATCTGGACAGGTATTTTTCTGTTGGCTATTGGTGGCTTGGCATTAGCGCGGAGTATGGGTGTGCCGGTTCCCAGCTGGTTGTTTAGCTGGCAAATGTTGCTGATCGCAATCGGGCTTTTCATCGGTTTCAAAAACGGTTTTCGCGACTTTGGCTGGTTTATCCCAATGATCATCGGAGGATTTTTCCTGGTCAATGAATTTGTAATGCATGGAGAGATGCGTCGGCATATCTGGCCATTGATCCTAATTATCATCGGCGTATTTTTCATTTTTCGTCCCCGGAAGACCTGTTTTAATCATAACCGGTCAAGACAGGTGGCGAATGCTGGAGCAGCTGTACCGCTAACCGAAGGAACTCACCAGGCACCGCATTCGGAAGATGATGTCCTGGATTCTGTCAACGTATTCTCAGGATCGAAAAAAGTGATACTCTCAAAAAATTTTAAAGGAGGGGATGTGGTGAATATTTTCGGAGGCTGCGAACTTGATCTCACGCAGTGCGATATGACCACTCCTGCTGTGCTGGAAGTTACGGCCATCTTTGGAGGCGCCACCCTGATCGTTCCGTCCAATTGGGCGATCAAATCAGAAGCCGTCAACATTTTCGGCGGGATAAATGATAAACGAAAATTAACCACCCTGAGCGACACACCCACCAAGACGCTTGTACTAAAAGGGACGATGATATTTGGAGGGATGGAAATAAAGAGTTATTAGAAGTTAAGATGAGGTAAGAGCAGGCCCGTTTAGTAGCAAAAGGTACTGATACAATTATCTTAAAACATGAACTATGAACTGGTATTTGGCAAAAATGGTATTCCGAATTGTCTGTGGTGAAGGGACTCACACGCCGCAATTTGATGAACAACTAAGGCTGGTATCCGCAGGATCGCGGAAGGAAGCTTTTCATAGGGCAAAAGAAATGGGGCAGCAGGAAGAAGAAACTTTTTACAACCGTAAAGAACAACTGGTGCAGTGGCAGTTTATCAATATCAGTGAGCTGCATCTTCTTAATGATCTTATTGATGGCGCTGAGCTCTATTCACGGATAGAGGAAAGGGATAATGCCGACGCATATATCTATACGGTTAATCAAAAAGCCGGCAACATTGTAGGAAATGAAACCAACCAATTGTTACAACTGACCTGATCATTAAATGCCCGCATCACCATTTTCGACAAGACGTTTTCTGATCACTTTCAGCATTGCCTGGCTGGTATTGATGGCGGACCATGCCATATTAATGTATTGGTTCGAGTTCCCGTTAAAAACGGCGTTACTGGATAGTTTGATCAGTAATTTATTATTGCTGGGTTTGTGCCTGCTGGTCATGAATACGATCCGTTACTACCTGCCCGGAAGGGAACAATACATGAATGTGCTGATCATGTGTGTTGTTCTCATCATACTCTGGCAACTCATCACCAACTGGCTGCTGGATCTTGTGCTGGGAAGTATGGAGGGTTATGAGGTTTTCCTGCATCAAACGGTGATCATCAGGCTGAGCATCGGTTTCCTTGTGTTGGGTATCGTGACCATGATGGCGATCAATTGGTACAACTGGCAGGAGCAGCAAAAAGCAGAGGAACGGAAGATTGATGCCGAGAAACTGGCCCGCGAAGCAGAACTTTTTAAATTGAGACAGCAATTGCAACCGCATTTCCTGTTCAATAGTCTCAACTCGATCAATGCCTTGATCGGGATCAGGCCGGAAGAGGCCAGGAAAATGGTACAGCAGTTGTCTGATTTCCTGCGTGGCACGATAAAAAAAGAAGAAACGCAATGGGTGAGCCTGATGGAAGAAATGCAGTACCTGCAACTCTACCTGGATATTGAAAAAGTTCGCTTTGGCAACCGGCTGGCTACTGAAATTGATATCGCGGAATCAACCCAGCAAATGAAACTGCCAGCGCTGCTGCTACAGCCCATCGTGGAGAACGCAATCAAATTTGGATTATACGATACGATTGGTGAAACGGTGATCAGGCTGGAAACCAGGGCGGGTGACGGAGAACTGGTGTTAACGGTCACTAATCCTTTTGATCCCGAAACCTCTTCACCCAAAAAAGGGACGGGTTTTGGACTGAAATCGGTGCAACGCAGGCTGTACCTGTTGTTTGCCCGGCACGACCTGTTATCAACCGAAGTAATAGAAAATGTTTTTATCACCACTGTGAAAGTGCCACAATTACACTAAAAAGGAAACCTGAAATAAATGAGCAAGGTTATCATCATAGACGACGAGGCATTGGCAAGAAGTATTGTCAAAGAATACCTGCAAAAGCATCCTCAACTGGAACTGGTGGCCGAATGCGGCGATGGTTTTGAGGGAATAAAGGCTATCCAGCAATACCAGCCCGATCTTGTATTCCTGGATATCCAGATGCCCAAGATCAATGGTTTTGAGATGCTGGAGCTGATCGAACAACCACCTGCGGTAATTTTTACCACCGCGTTCGATGAATACGCGATCAGGGCTTTCGAAGCTCACGCGATCGATTATTTACTGAAGCCGTTTAACCAGGAGCGTTTTGATAAAGCTGTGGCCAAATGGTCGGACCAGCGGGCTGTTTCATCAGAGAACAAAACGATGGAACTGCTGGAAACAGCTGCCCAATCGCCCTCGCAGAATAACCGGGTCGTGGTCAAGAATGGTAGCAAGATCAAGATCATTCCCACACATGATATTTTTTACCTGGAAGCAGCCGATGACTACGTTAAGATCCACACCCATGAGGGATATTTCCTGAAAAATAAAACGATGAATTATTTTGAGCAACTGCTCGACGCGCACCAGTTTGTACGTTCCCATCGCTCCTATATCGTTAATGTGCAACAGATCACCCGCATCGACCCCTACGAGAAGGACAACCATGTAGCTGTTCTACGTTCTGGTATAAAAGTGCCGGTAAGTCGTGGCGGCTATGGAAAATTGAAAGCGGTGCTGGGCTTGTAAAATTACTGCCTGGCTTCCCCTCAAATCCGCGTATCTGCGCTGCAAGATTTATTGTATCCGACATCATACAAACTTAGCCTCACCCCCAGAGAACTAATGTCTCACCGTATCCAGCATCCAGTATCCAGCTTTTCAATTTGCCGATTTGATCTACTATTTCTATATTTAAAGTGTTGAATTCCACCGTTCCCGTTTCAACCCCACAACCTCCGCCTCCTCTCTAAACTGTTTCGGTTAAAGTATCAGTTCTGCTGGTATACACGCGTGATAACTGTTATATCAAGGGTGTACTACTGCATTATATGATTCTGACGTTTCGGATCATTTTCAACAAATCGCTCATGCTGGCCAACATCAATGCAGGGACAACGGGCGGCAATCTCGAAATGCATAGTCATACTACCTGTTGCATCACCACTAAAGAGAAATAAATGAGCCTCCGCCTTCAAAATATTTACGATACCATTCAGCAGGATGAAAATATACCGGCGGAACATAAAGCTGCGATCCTAAAAACGATTAAAGACGCCTACAGGGAATTGGAAATCACGCTGCTCAAACCTGGCAGAAAGAAAAGTAAAGGTGCAACTAATACGATCCGAGAAAATGGCCAGCCTGGGCAAGGAGAAGGAATCAATTTCTTAATCATACTGTAGGCTGATCAAATATAGATATGCAGGACAATTAATTTTTATAACTGGAAACATGAAACCAATCATTGCTACCATTTTTTGCATATTCGTTGCAATTGGGTCCCTTGCACAGGGAACCAAATTGGATAGCCCCGATGCTGGTATTGCAAAAATCAAAAAGGCCCTTCAACAGGTACCGTCCATCACGAGTATTGACTCAGCGATCAGCTTTATCAAATCGGTCATCGAAGAATCAGGAAAGATAAACTTCGCTGAAGGTGAAGCCGAGGCAAGACAAAAGCTCGCTGCCAAGTTCAATATGAAAGGGGAGTACCGGCAGGCAGCGCAGAATCTCGCCATTGCGGAAAAAATTTACAGATCACTTAATGACTCACTGGGATTTAACTACGTTTGGTCGACATATGGCATGATGTACGGTATGCAAAGCATGTATGATTCCTCCATCCACTTTTTTGAATCCGCTATCGGGGTAGCAGAACGGAACGGGTATCAACAGGAACTGGCCGGAGACTATATGAACATCGCCATTAGTTACCAGATGCAATCCAACTTTCCCCAGGCGCTACGGTACCAGCAAAAAGCCTTTACCCTTGCAAAAGCCAGGAACAATTTAGAAGACCAGGCTTATACCAGCTTAAATATGGGGCTTATCTATTTTACCATGGGTGATAGTAGCAGGGCCGAACGAGAGTACATCGAGTCAGTCGGTTATGCAGAAAGTGTAGGTGTGAAAGTTGTAGAATTATATGCATATTCCAACCTTGCGGAATTGTACCTCAGCAAAAAAGAACCGCAAAAAGCTTACGATTATGCGATGAAAGCCGCTATCCTTGGCCATGAAGTGGGAGACCAGGGCATTGAAGCCGCCAGCTTGTCAAAAGCTTCACGCTCCCTTATCTACCTGAAAAGATTTCCGGAAGCGGAAAGACTGGCGCGTCAGGGAATGGCGGTAGCAGATTCATCCGGTCAGCCATTGAATATTTTCCAGGCCTATTCGGCTATGGGCACACTATTCAAATCACAACAAAACTACAGTCAGGCCATCCCTTATTTTGAAAAGGGCCTCGGGACTTTGCAGCATTCGGACATCTATGATGAAGCCGTAGGACGAGCGAGATATGACCTGTCGGAATGCTATGAAAAAACAAGCGATTTTAAAACCGCTCTGCTCAACTATAAAACCGGTTCTCAGATCCTGGACTCTGTACGTAGCAGGGAAAACGTACGGAAGGCGACAGAGCTGAGTATGAATTATGAGTATGAGAAAACTCAGGAAGCACAACGTATCGAACAAAAACAGAAAGATGCCCGCTCAAAAGAAAGACAGATCGCTTTGCTGATCGGGTTAGGCCTTACCCTGGTATTGGCGATAGTGGCGTTTACCGCCTACCGGAACAAACAAAAAGCGAATGAGGTATTGCATCAACAAAAGCAGGAAATAGAACATACCCTGAACCAGCTCGAGGCGACGCAGAAGCAATTAATCCAATCCGAAAAAATGGCATCCCTGGGCGAACTCACGGCCGGCATCGCACATGAGATCCAAAACCCGTTGAATTTCGTAAACAACTTCTCGGAAGTAAGCAGTGAATTACTGGATGAGATGAAACAGGTGATCGACAAAGGCGATATGGAAGAGATCAAATCGATTTCCGAAGATGTAAAACAAAACCTGGAAAAGATTCTGCACCATGGAAAACGGGCTGATAGCATTGTAAAAGGAATGCTGCAACATTCACGTATCAGTAGCAGGCAAAAAGAACCAACTGATATTAACGCGCTTGCGGATGAGTATTTACGCCTGTCATACCACGGTTTAAGAGCAAAAGACAAAACTTTTAACGCCACCACGAAAACAGATTTTGATGCCAATACCGGGTTGGTCAATATCGTACCCCAGGATATAGGGAGGGTGATGTTAAACCTTCTCACCAACGCATTCTATTCGGTAAATGAAAAGAAAAAATCCATTCTCACCGAAGGCAGGGATATCAAGTACGAGCCGACCGTTTTCGTCGGCACGAAAAAAGAAAAAGATAAGGTAGTGATCATAGTACGGGATAATGGAAACGGCATCCCTGAAAAAATACGTAACAAAATATTTCAGCCATTTTTTACCACCAAACCCACCGGGCAGGGAACAGGACTGGGTCTATCGCTGAGCTATGACATCGTTACCAACGGACATGGTGGAGAGTTGAAAATGGAAACAAAGGAAGGGGAAGGAACAACGTTTATCATCAGTATTCCAGCTAACAGTTGAAAAATATGAAACTGACCAAACAAATCAGAACAGATTTGGCAAAAGCTTATCAATGTGCTATGGAGATAAGCATACTTGATATGAAGGCACCGCTTCGTTACATCAACCAGTACATTGCTGAAAACGTAAGCGGCTATGGCACAGCAGCTGATGAAAAGGTCAGGTCAAGAGAGGATTATCGTAAGATGCTTATGAAAAGCCGGCAACAGTCGAAAGGGATGTGGTTTAAAGCGAAGATCATTACACCCTACCGGCCAATATTTACCGATGAAACCACTGCAAAGTTTCATGACGAAATAATGGTCCAGATTGGCGATAAAAAAAACAAGCACCAGATTCATTTATATATGAGCTGTGTATTTAAGTACCAGTTCAATAAATGGCAAATGGTCTTATTTCACGGCTCTATGCCCGATCCTACCAGTAGTACAGAAGATACGTTTCATATAGGGGAAGCAGAAAAAAAAATAAAAGAACTGGAGGAGGTTGTTGCACAGCGAACGGCAGAACTGCAAATAAAAGCCCGGGAATTGGAGGTAGAAGCATCGCTTGAAAGAGTTCGTGCACGCAGCCTTGCCATGCACAACACTTCTGAATTGGGGGACGTGATCCATACAGTTCATAAGGAATTGCTCAATTTGAATATGGCCATTCATGGCGGATCTTTTATTGTTATCAACAATGATATTGATGAAACCATCCGTTGTTGGGGATCGGGCGGTACAGTTAATACTTCCACCGAAGTGCATCTTCCATTTTATAAAGAGCCTTTCTGTACAAATCTTATCAAACGAATAAAAAAAGGCCCCGGATTTTTTACTGAAGAATATACACGGCAGGAGAAAAAGAAATTTTTTACTTTCCTGTTTAAACATGATCCCTGGTCGAAGTTGGATGCAGAGCAGAAAAAGGAAACACTTTCCAGTCCTGGAGGATATACACGATCATGCTGTGTAAGTGAAAACACAAGTATTTTTATCGTCAATCAATCTGGAAAAATATTTTCAGCAGAAGAAAATGAAATACTAAAGCGTTTCGGAAAAGTATTCGAGCAGGCATATTCCCGATTTCTCGATCTGCAAAAAGCAGAAGCACAGGCAAGAGAAGCAATGATAGAAGCTGCCCTGGAAAAAGTGCGGGCCCGCTCACTGGCGATGCATCATTCTGATGAGCTCGAAATGGTGGCAGCCTCCCTGTTTGACCGGCTTGCAGAACTCGGATTGTCTTTTGACGGGGCGCTAATTTTTCTTTTTGAAAAAGAAAAAAGAAATATCAGGCTCTGGGTGGCTACCACCCAGTTATCGGCGCCGGTAAATATTGAACTCCCCTATGACAGGGATATTGAAAACAATGCGATTATCAAAGACCTCTGGCACGCCATCGAAAGTGATGAGAATATTCTCGACAGATCTTATTCGGGGGAGACAAAAAATGAGTATTTCCGCTATGTAGTGAAGTATAATGAATCAAAAGTACCGAAGCCGATTCAACGACTCCAAATAGAAACGGAATCCTGGAAATTCCACGGCGTTGCGGAGAAAAATTCCATGTTGGGTTTTGACAGCTGGTCCGATCATCTCACCACTCCTGAAGATTTAAAAATTCTGACGCGTTTTTCAAAGGTATTCGAACAGGCCTATATCCGTTTCCTCGACCTGAAGAAGGCTGAGGAGCAGGCAAAGGAAGCAAAGATTGAGGCGGCGCTGGAACGCGTGAGAAGCAAAGCTATGGCGATGCATAACACAGAGGACCTGTCCGACACCATTCATGCCTTCTATAAAGAACTGCAAATCTTCAGCATCACACCACGAAGATGCGGCGTCGGACTACTGGACAAAGAAAGCCGCACAGGGGAATTATTTACCTGGAATACAACGGAGCAGGGCGAAAGCCTCGAACTGGTCGGCCGTCTTCTGATGGAAGGGCACCCGGTGCTTGAAAAAGTTTACGAAGGCTGGATCACTCAAACGAATTATTATCCAGTGCTGAGAGGTAAAGAAATTAGTGAGTACTACAAGGTGATCCGCCCGCAAATGGGATTCCCCAATTATGCGCATGACGATGTACAATACGGGTATTTCTTTTTCTTCAGCGAAGGTGGTGTATACGCGTGGACACAAAATGAAATGAAAGAGGAAGAGTTGCAGATCTATCGCCGGTTCACTTCCGTGCTGAGCCTGACCTATAAACGTTACAAGGACCTGCAACAGGCCGAGGCCCTGGCGGAAAAAGCCGAACAGGACTTAATCCTGCTAAAAGAAGAAAAAAAGCGTACGGAAGATGCCCTGGCCGAGTTGCGGGTGACGCAGAAACAACTGATACAATCCGAAAAAATGGCTTCCCTCGGCGAACTCACTGCCGGTATCGCTCATGAAATTCAAAACCCTCTGAACTTCGTAAACAACTTCAGTGAAGTCAGCAATGAATTACTCGATGAAATGAAAACTGAACTATCTAAAGGTTCGATCGAAGAAGCCCTGGCCATTGCAGAGGATGTCAGGCAAAACCTGGAAAAAATAACACACCATGGTAAACGCGCTGATGCCATTGTAAAAGGTATGCTGCAGCACAGTCGTAGCAGCAGCGGTACAAAAGAACCCACCGATATCAATGCCCTTTGCGATGAATACCTGCGTCTCTCCTATCATGGTCTTAGGGCCAGGGATAAATCCTTCAACGCAACCATAAAAACTGATTTCGACTCCAGCATTGGAACGGTAGAAGTGATACCACAAGACCTGGGCCGTGCAATTCTGAACCTGTTGACAAATGCATTCTACACCGTCAATGAAAAAAAGAAATCTGCCAGCGCAGCAGGCTCAGCAAATGTTTACGAACCCACCGTTTCGGTTCGCACAAAAAAGGGTAAGGATGCGGTCGAAATCGAGGTCAGTGATAATGGAAACGGCATTCCTCAAAAAATACAGGCCAAAATCTTCCAGCCCTTCTTCACTACCAAACCCACCGGGCAGGGCACGGGACTGGGTTTATCATTGAGCTACGACATTATCACTAAAGGACATGGTGGCGAACTGAAGGTGGAAACGACTGAAAATAAAGGAACCAGATTTATAATTATCATACCAATTAAACCAGTAGTTCATGAAAATCCTGGTAGTTGACGACGAAACAGATGTTCAAACACTTTTTGAACAGCGGTTCAGAAAGGAGATCAGGACCGGTGAAATGCAATTCTTTTTCGCCTTTTCAGGTGAACATGCCCTGGACTATATGAAAGCCAACGAGCATGAAGCGATATTGATCCTTTCCGATATCAATATGCCGGGCATGAGCGGGCTCGAGCTTCTGCGGGAAATAAAGAAAAAATATGAGAAGCCACCACCAGTCGTAATGATGATCACCGCTTACGGTGACCTAGAAAATTATAACCAGGCCATGAAACTGGGTGCTGATGATTTTTTAACCAAGCCTGTCGATTTTGTTGCATTAAAAGAAAAACTTAAAATCAAACTGGTATGACTAAAATATTGGTAGCCGATGACGAAACCGACCTGGAAGTACTGATCCGGCAAAAATTCAGGCAAAAAATTCGCGAACAAAAATACGAGTTTGTCTTTGCCATCAACGGCAACGACGCCCTTGAAAAAATGCAGCAGCATCCCGATGTAGCCATCGTTTTATCCGATATCAATATGCCGGAAATGGATGGTTTGACCCTGCTCAGTAAACTGAGCGAATCAAATCCGCTTACGAAATCGGTGATCGTGTCTGCGTACGGCGATATGGAAAATATACGCACGGCTATGAACCGTGGCGCGTTCGACTTTATCACTAAACCGGTCAATTTCGAAGACCTTGAAGTTACGATGGAAAAAACGATCCGTCATGTTACTCAAATGAAGGAAACGCTGAAGGCGATCAAGGAAAACAATATCCTGCGGATGTATGTGGATGAGTCGGTACTCAATTTTATGAACAGCCGGGAATACGAGTCCTCGCTTTTGGCCAATGAAACAGTAGAGGCAACGGTAGCATTCATCGATATCTGCAGCTTTACATCGATCAGCGAGAACGAGGATCCCGATACCGTCGTCAATATGCTAAACAATTATTTTGACGTGATGGTAAAAGAGATTATCGAACAGGATGGTCATATTGATAAATTTATCGGCGATGCGATCATGGCCGTGTTTCGTGGTGATTATCATCTCGACCGTGCTATCGATGCCTGCCTGGCAGTAAGAAAACAGGTTGAATTATTGCCGCGGCAAACCAATAAAGTAAGTTTTTCGCCACATGTTTCTATCGGTATCAATTCAGGCGAAATGATCTCGGGAAATATTGGCTCGGCCACTTTGCGCAGGCTCGACTATACGGTGGTAGGTGATAACGTAAATATTGCCCAGCGTTTACAGGCGGTTGCCGGCCAGGGGCAGATCGTGATCACCGAATCATCCTACGAGAAAATTAAGGCTTCCTTCAACTGTAAGCTTATCGGTGAAACCAGTTTGAAAAATAAAACCGCGCCGGTAATGTTGTTCGAAGTGCTGGATTAATGGAGTAAAGTAATCATCCCTCCTGCCCCATCCACATTGCACCACCTACGCTATCACGGGTGGCACCGGTCACTGAGGACAGCACATTTGTTTTTTCCCGCCAGCGCAAGACGCCTATCAGCGCCATGATCAGGGCTTCCTTATACTGCACCAGGCCTTCATCTGGGATCACCACTTCAATCTGCCATTCTTTTAACAGGTCGGCGAGGCGGCCAGTAAGAAAATTATTGAGCGCACCACCACCTGTCACCAGTAGTTTTTGTCCGGAGGAACCGGCAGCTCCGAGGCCGCGCAGATTTTCAATGGCATTTTTTACCTGTATAACAATATGCTCAGTATATGTTCTCAACCCATCAACCGTTTTAATTTTAGCTTCGCTGATCATTGGATAAACCATATCCGTTCCAAAGTCATTAGCCAGGGATTTTGGCCAGGGTTGTGTATAATAATCGAGGGTGTTTAATTTCTCCAGCAATTCCTGGTTGAGATTTCCCGAAGCTGCAATCTGACCTCCTTCATCAAATGGCTTTCCCATTTCCGCCGCCAGCATATTGAGCACACGATTGGCAGCGCAGATATCAAAAGCAATATATTCTGATCCTGTGTTGAAAGAAATATTCGCTATTCCTCCCAGGTTTAAAAAATAGTTGTAGTCGCCCAGCAAAAGCTTCTCACCAATGGGAACTATAGGTGCACCTTGTCCTCCCAGTGCAATATCCATGGCACGCAGGTCTGACACCACCGGCAATTTCGTGGTGGCGGCGATTGCGGCTCCATCACCCAATTGTGCGGTCATTTTCCGGCCTGGTACATGAAAGGTAGTATGTCCATGGGAAGCCACCAGCGCGACTTTATAATGCAATTGGTGCGCATCTATAAACCTGTTGACCTGTTCACCCAGGTAATGACCATAATCCGTATGCAAAAGCTGGTAACTAAGCGCATCCAGGGTAATAGCGTTTTTCAGTTTATCTACCCATTCTGCTGAATAGGGATAACAGTCGGCATGAAGTATCTCATAACTCCAATTTCCGCCATTCTCATGAATTTCGGTGTACACGATATCAAGCCCATCCAGCGAGCTCCCACTCATCAAACCGATAGCCCGGTAAATCATTTTATTTATTTTAGATTTGCCAAAAGTAAGTGTGTTTGAAGTTTAATGTTTAAAGTTTAAAGTCGAAAGGGTTGAAACATCGGGGCAAGGCTAAATCTCAACCTCAATCTAAACCTTAACGTTAACTTTAAAAGAACATTAAACCATTTTAACCTTAAACCCCCAAACATGGTCATCAACCTAAGTGAGCAGCACAGTCTTGTCAGCAACTGGGTTAGCGAATTGAGAGATGTAGATATCCAGACAGACCGGATGCGCTTTCGCCGTAACCTCGAACGAATTGGCGAAGTGGCCGCTTACGAGATCAGCAAAGTGATGCCTTTTGTCGAAAAAGAAGTGCAAACGCCGCTGGGAACCGCTACCTGTAAGGTTTTGCAGGTAAACCCCGTACTCGCCACCATACTTCGGGCCGGATTGCCGCTTCACCAGGGTCTGCTCAATTATTTTGACCTTGCTGACAACGCGTTTATATCGGCTTATCGTAAACATAACCAGGACGGCAGTTTTGAGATCAGTCTCGACTACATCTCATGCCCCGACCTGGAGGACCGGGTGGTAATTGTATCTGATCCCATGCTCGCTACGGGTTCTTCCTTAGTAAAAACCATCCATTACCTGAAAGAAGAGGGCCGTCCCCGGGAAATTCATATCGTAGCCGCGATTGCATGCACTGTTGGCATTGAATATGTGAAAAGAGAAGAGCCATCGGTTACCATCTGGTGCGGCGATATCGACGATGAACTTACCGCAAAGGGATATATCGTGCCGGGCCTCGGTGATGCGGGAGACCTTGCATTTGGAGCCAAGGTACAGATGTAAGTTGTATAAAGATTGGGATTTGGTATAAGACCAGATATTCTGTCCATCAGGATTTTATCAAGTTTTCATCTCTGTTCATCGATGCTTGCTGCTAGCATATTTCAGAATTCCTTAATGTAATTCCGTACCAGCTCAATACCTGGAAAAATCAGCTGCTGAGGCAGCAATAATGGGGTTTTGCAGGTCTCAAATTTATTGTATTTTGCTACCGCTATCCGACATTATATGTGATTGCTGATTATCGAAGCAATTTTCAAATTATGACAACGTTTATAAGAAGGGCATTGTCATAGACATGGGGTGTCTGAGTTGAAAAAACTAAATGCTGAGATGAAAAAATTTCTTTTAACATTGGCCGCCTGTGCCGCTTTGGGAATGGTGTCGATAGCCCAGGATCCGAATTTTTCCCAATTCTTCGCATCTCCGCTCACCATGAACCCGGCAATGACCGGCAAATTCGATGGCGTTTTCCGTTTTGCTGCTAACTACCGTAATCAATGGCCCACGATCAACAATGCTTATAATACCATGACCGCTTCGGTGGATATGGGTATCATGAAAGATCGTGTGCCCGATTTCGACCAGTTTGGTGTAGGCTTCATGGCCTATAGTGATAAAGCTGGCGACGGCGCGCTCAACAGTACTTACTACGGACTATCCGTTGCTTATCATAAAGCACTCGATGAAAACGGCTATCACCAGATTGGTGCCGGCTTCCAGGGTACTTTTATGAACAAACGACTAAACACCACCAAGCTTTTATTTGAAGACCAGTTGACCACTTCTGGTTTCACCGGCGTCACAAGGGAAAGTTTTACGGCCCGCCAGGTCAATCTCAACTATTTTGATCTCAATGCGGGATTTATATACAATGGTTCTACCAACGGTTATAATAATTTCTACCTCGGCGCCTCGATGTATCATATCAACCGCCCAAAAGAGAGCTTTCAAAAAGGAGACTTTATTCTAAATGCCCGTACTACTATCCAGGGTGGAGCCCGCATACCCGTTGGAACATATAACTCTTTTCACCTCGCTGCCAATCACAGTATGCAGGCAAAGGCACACAATACCATGCTGGGTGGCGCTTTCAGTCTCAACGTGAACAACGACGAAGACAACCCCACTAATTTTTACCTCGGAAGCTGGTACCGTTTCAAAGACGCGATCATTCCTTATGTGGGGCTTGAGTTTGGCGAATGGCATTTCGGCGCCTCTTATGATGTCAATACATCATCATTAAAAGCGGCTTCCAATTCAAGAGGTGGCGTAGAGATATCCCTCATTTATATAAAGAAGCCAACCGATCCCAACGCCAAAAAAATGAA